>JAUHWV010000030.1 GCA_030427335.1 Gammaproteobacteria bacterium
ATTTGGATGTGAGCTCACTCGACGCAGGTCGATTCGGGATTACCTCCCGAATATCACGCTTCGGCTTGGATTTGGGGATCGAATCTTTCGAGACCAACTTGGCGCTGATCACCGCGCTGGGTTTAACACTCTCATAAAATTCCGGTATCACGGAGTTCCAATTGATGAGCAGCATCAGCAGCATCAAACCATGAATCACCGCGGTGACAACCACCGGTATCAGAGCTTCCATTGCCGTATACCAGAGTCTAATCACTCGGCGACTCCGTCACTAATCCGACATTCTCAGCCCCAGAGGCCTGCAGAGCCACCATCAAATTCACTACGTCACCATAAGGTACCGCTTGATCGCCCCACACCAGCACGGGTTTGTTGGGGTTTGCACGCAACACCGCACCCACACGCCTCTGCAAGGTTTCGAGCGTTATCGCAGCGGATTCATCACCACCGACGTTCAAGTAAAGTTCGCCATTGGATTTGATTGATGCAATCAAGGGCTCGGCATCTTCGCTATCGACGGCCTGTGCCTCGGCTTTGGGTAGCTCGACTTCCACTCCCTGCATTAAAAGCGGAGCGGTTACCATAAAAATAATCAGAAGCACCAACATCACATCGATGTAGGGCACCACATTGATTTCGGCAACGGGCCTGTGACGGTTTCGACGCGCCATACATCAAGCCTTATCTTGCTGGCGCTGCTTTAGGGCGAAAGCCTGGCGGTACAGCAAGCCAGAGAACTCATCCATAAAGGTATCGTAGCGATTGATAAATACATCGACCCGTGCCGTATACCGGTTGTACGCAAGTACGGCCGGAATCGCGGCAAAGAGCCCCATGGCCGTAGCAACCAGGGCTTCTGAGATACCTGGCGCAACGGTGGCGAGCGTTGCCTGCGAGCTGCTAGCCAACCCACGGAACGAATGCATAATACCCCAAACGGTACCGAACAGGCCGATGTATGGGCTAGTCGAACCCACTGAGGCCAAGAATGCGAGGTTCTGCTCAAGCCGCTCTTCTTCGCGCAACATAGCAACGCGCATCGATCTTCTTGCCCCCTCTAAAATGGCTTCGGCATCCATTTCGGGCTGCTGGGCTAAACGAGAAAACTCTTTAAAACCGGCTCGAAACAGGGCTTCGAGACCCTGGATAAGTTCACCGTTAGCGGCGCGATCACTGCCATCTTTGTATAGCGCGGACAGTTCCGAACCAGACCAAAATGCATCTTCAAATTCGAGCATCGCGGCTTTAGCTCGCTGAAAGTACAGCCCTCGCTTCACAATCATAAACCAGGAGGTAATAGACGCAAGCACCAAAAGCCCCATCACGGCCTGCACCGTAATACTCGCCTGCAGTACTAAATCCAATAAGCTGAGCTGTTCTTCCAAGTCTTACTCCTTGTTTATCAGGGCGGTCAGTTGCTCACGCATATCAGCGGGCATACGAATGGGTAATTGATTCGATCGAGCAACACTAGCACATTCGACATTCGCATCCGTCAAGAGTTCACCTAATCGCCAGACTTGCTGGCGAACAATAAAGCGCGCGCCTCGAACCTCGAGCGGTTCGGCTGTTACACGAATTAGGTCGTCGAGCATCGCACTACCCAAATATTTGATTTGGACATCGCGTACTACAAACATCACGCCATCATTAAAAATACGGTTTTTACCAAAACCGAGCGATCGCATGAGTTCAGTTCGCGCACGCTCCATAAATTTTAGATAATTCACATAATACACAATACCGCCGGCGTCGGTGTCCTCTATGTAAACGCGTTGCTCGTGTGCGAAGCTCATTCTGGCTCACCGCCCATCGGTAATTCAACTTGCGGCGATGCGGCCTTCTGCGCCGCGATATCCAAGCCAAAATGCAGGTACGCGTTGCGCGTTACCATTCGGCCGCGCGGCGTTCGCATCATAAAACCCTGCTGAATCAGATAGGGTTCGATCACATCCTCGATCGTTCCGCGCTCCTCCGAAATGGCGGCAGCTAAACTCTCAACCCCCACCGGGCCACCATCAAATTTTTCGATCATGGCGAGTAAGAGGCGGCGATCCAAATGATCAAAACCCTGGACATCGACGTTGAGCATATCCAGCGCGCGATCCGCAATATCCTGGGTTATAAGGCCATCGCCTTTCACCTCCGCGAAATCTCGCACACGCCGTAGCAAGCGATTCGCAATCCGCGGCGTGCCGCGAGAACGCTTGGCAATTTCCGTGGCGCCCCCCGCCTCAATCTGCACACCTAAGATATGCGCCGACCGGGTCACAATAGTCGCTAAATCTTCAACACGATAAAACTCAAGGCGCTGGACGATGCCAAAACGATCGCGCAAAGGCGACGTGAGAAGGCCTGCCCGCGTGGTCGCACCTACCAAGGTAAAAGGCGGCAAATCTAACTTGATCGAGCGAGCGGCGGGCCCCTCCCCAATCATAATATCGAGCTGATAGTCCTCCATCGCGGGGTAAAGGACCTCCTCAACAAAGGGACTCAGGCGGTGGATTTCATCAATAAAAAGCACATCTCCCGGTTCTAAGTTAGTCATCAAGGCCGCGATATCACCGGCCTTATCGAGAACAGGGCCTGAAGTGGTTTTCAAAGACACCCCCATCTCATTCGCGATGATGGCGGCCAAAGTCGTTTTACCCAATCCGGGAGGACCAAAAATCAGTGTGTGATCCAGAGGTTCCGAACGCCCCTTCGCCGCAGAAAGGAAAATATCCATCTGCTCTTTCACCGCTGACTGCCCGATATAGTCTTTCAGGGTCTTGGGACGAATGGCTCTATCGAGCGCTTCTTCGCCACGACCTTCGAGCTCCGGTGTAATTAAACGATCTGTTTCAATCAAAGCGGTTACCTTTACTTAACGGTTGCGCGCAGCGCCAAACGAATGAGTGTCTCACTGTCTTGCTCGCCCTCACCTTTAATCGATGACACCATTCTCGACGCCTCTTGTGGCTTATAACCCAGAGCAACAAGCGCACTCTCGGCATCTGCGACAGGGTCGTTATGTTGCAAGACCCCACCGGAATGCGTGGTTCCTTCTTGCGACGGAGACAGCTGCGACAACCAGTCACCCAACTTATCACGCATTTCCACAATCAGTCGCTCCGCCGTTTTCTTACCCACGCCGGGCAGCGCAACCAGCGCCGATACATCGTTTCGATCAACACATCGGGCAAAGGCGACCGCATCCATTCCAGACAAAATAGCCAAGGCAAGCTTGGGCCCTACGCCGTTTACTTTAATTAACTGGCGAAACAGTTGGCGATCGGTGTCATTCACAAAACCGTACAGTAGCTGCGCGTCATCGCGCACAACAAAATGCGTCAAAAGCATCACTTCTTCGCCTAAAGCAGGCAATTGGAACAGAGTGGTCATGGGGATCTGAATTTCATAACCGACACCCGCGGCCTCAACCACAACATCCGGTGGTTGCTTTACAATCAGTCGACCGCGAATACTTCCTATCACATGAACTCCTAACGTAATCGACGACGACGAACAGATGAAGCGCCGGCTATGTGAATCATACTGGATTGTGTGTGGGCGTGACACAGTGCCGCGGCGAGCGCGTCTGAGGCATCTTCGGCAGGCAAACCCGGCAGCGATAATAAACGCTTTACCATGTGCTGAACCTGCTCTTTGGCGGCACCGCCAGTGCCCACGACAGCTTGCTTAATTTGGCGCGCCGAATACTCATTGACTTGCAGGCCTCGAGTCACGCAGGCCACGATGGCGGCGCCGCGCGCGTGGCCAAGCTTGAGAGCCGCGTCGGCGCTGCGAGCCAAGAAGACCTGTTCAATCGAAAGTTGAGTGGGGGCATAAGATTGAATGAGCTCTTCCAGAGATTCAGCTATCACTCGAAGACGATCGGGTATGGGCTTGTCGACCAAACGAATGACTCCGCTCGTCAGGTATTTTGACTGCCCATCGTGAAACTCGATAATGCCGAAGCCGGTCTTACGCGAACCGGGATCGATACCCAAAATGATCGCCATGCATACATCCTACGTGAGAGCCCTATTAGAGCATATCTGAACAGCAATCACAGCAGCGATTACACAGAGCAAAGGCAGAAAACACACAGAACCAGAGAGCCCCAAGGCAAAACGCTTGAAGCTTGAAGCAGGCTGAGCAAAATACAGGCCAAGGGGCGATCAGCGCTCAGTTTGGAGAGCGGATCACGCGGCATCAATCCGCGAATCCGCTACCGGAGGGTTATGCTAGGAAGGCGACTTCGCCTGTTCTCGCAAGCGGATGTGGAGCTCTCGTAGCGCCTTGGCATCGACCACACCGGGCGCATCGGTCATGACACAGGCCGCGCTTTGCGTTTTGGGGAAGGCGATCACATCACGAATGGATTGCGCGCCCGTCATAAGCATGACCAAACGGTCTAATCCAAAAGCCAGGCCGCCATGCGGTGGCGCGCCAAACTTAAGAGCCTGCAGCAAGAAGCCGAATTTCTCTTCCGCTTCTTCGGCCTCAATACCCAAAACGCGGAACACCGCGCGCTGCATCGCTTGGTCGTGGATACGGATGCTACCGCCGCCCAGTTCGGTACCATTTAACACCATGTCGTAAGCACGGCTCAACGCAGCACCCGGATTCGCTTCAAGCTCTTCGGGCGTACACGATGGCGAGGTGAATGGGTGATGCAGAGCAGTCCAGGATCCGTCGCTCGCCTTTTCGAACATCGGGAAGTCAACGACCCAAAGAGGCGCCCAACCTTCTGCTACTGAGCCCATATCGTGGCCGACTTTGATACGCAAAGCGCCCATCGACTCTTCAACCATTTGCCGTTTACCAGCACCGAAGAAAACAATGTCGCCATCTTGCGCTCCGATACGCTCCATCAGGCTCATCACAATCTCATCGGGCATAAACTTGAGGATCGGTGATTGAAGACCTGCCACCCCATCAGCCAACTGATTTACTTTGACCCAAGCCAGACCTTTAGCGCCAAAGATACCGACATAGTCTGTGTAGTCGTCGATCGCCTTGCGGCTCAGCTGTGCGCCACCATCTATCTTCAATGCCGCAACACGACCCTCGGGATCATCGGCCGGCGCTCTAAACACTTTGAAATCAACTTGCTGCATCAGATCATCGACCGATACAAGCTCGTAGGGAATTCGCAAATCAGGCTTATCGGAACCAAACCGCTCCATTGCATCAGCGTAGGTCATGCGCGGGAACTCGCCAAGATCCACCTGAAGAACCGAAGCGAACAGCTCTGTAATCATCGTCTCGGTGATCGACATAATATCTTGCTCGTCAATAAACGAGGCTTCGATGTCGATTTGCGTAAACTCAGGTTGACGGTCAGCGCGAAGGTCTTCGTCACGGAAGCACTTGGCAATCTGATAGTAGCGATCAAAACCCGACACCATAAGCAGCTGTTTAAACAGCTGAGGCGATTGCGGTAAGGCAAAAAATTGGCCGGGGTGGGTTCGGCTAGGAACCAAATAGTCGCGAGCACCCTCCGGCGTTGCTCTGGTCAAAATGGGCGTCTCGATATCCAAGAACCCTTGCGCTTCGAGCGAGGCCCTAACCGCGCTGGTAATTTTTGATCGCAACATGAGACGCTGCTGCATCTCGACGCGACGCAAGTCCATGTAGCGGTAGTGCAGACGAACCTCCTCTGATACCGAGGTATGCTCATCTAACTGAAACGGAGGCGTCTCAGCTTGGTTCAAAATGACCAACTCTTTACCGAGCACTTCTATCGCGCCCGTTGCCATATTCGGATTGACCGTTGCGTCAGTGCGAGCTCGCACCCGCCCGGTTATTTTCAGCACGTACTCGCTGCGCACGCGATCAGCCAATGCAAAGGCCTCTTCCGTATCGGGATCAAACACAACTTGCACGATACCGGCTCGATCGCGAACGTCTAAAAAGATAACCCCGCCGTGATCACGACGACGATCGACCCAGCCGCACAACGTGACGGTTTGGTCGATGTGCTCGCTTCTCAAGACGCCACAAAGATGACTGCGCATAATTTCCAACCTTGTTTTTGGGCCAGCTCATCTGGCCCGTATCATTGTCGCCGGTTCAGTCCGACGTGGATGCTGAGGCCGCAGCTGGACTTGCAGTAGTGGCACTGCTCGAGTCGCTTTTGCCGCTATCACCAGCTAAGTTTTTCTTCCCGCTCTTTTTGAAGTCGGTCTCATACCAACCGCCCCCTTTCAATCGAAAGGCCGCTGCAGATACTTTTTTCGCCAGCTCCGACTTGCCACAATGCGGGCAATCGGTTAGCGGCGCGTCACTCATTTTTTGCAAAGCTTCGTGGTGCTCGCCACAAGCGGAACAAACATATTCGTATATAGGCACGGTTTATCCTCGAACTGCGTACACTCAAGACCAACCGAAAAATCGGCGCGGAATTTTAACCCACCGACCACTCCAAGGCCAAGCGCTTAAACGGAATAAGTCTCTCAAAAACAAAGAAATCCAGAAGAGAATACTGTACCCGAAGCCTTGTAGCCCTTAAACTTTCCCGCTTCTAAGCAACCACCGTAGACCCCAGTATGCGAACCAGCCAAACTCTGATTTCCACCTTGAAAGAAACGCCATCTGACGCCGAGATTGTGAGCCACCGCCTTATGCTCCGAGCGGGTATGATCAAGAAGCTGGCGTCCGGTTTGTACACATGGATGCCGATGGGCCTTAAAGTGCTTCGCAAAGTTGAGCAAATCGCTCGCGAGGAGATGAACGCAGCCGGTGCGATCGAACTGTCGATGCCCGTAGTTCAGCCGGCCGAACTGTGGCAAGAATCCGGTCGCTGGGCGCAGTACGGCCCTGAACTCTTGCGCATGCAGGATCGCCACAAAAGAGACTTTTGTCTCGGACCAACGCATGAAGAAGTCATCACTGATATCGCGCGCAATGAACTTGCCAGCTATAAGCAGCTCCCGATTAATTTTTACCAAATCCAGACCAAATTCCGTGATGAAATTCGTCCTCGCTTTGGGGTTATGCGTGCACGTGAATTCATTATGAAAGACGCTTATTCTTTTCACATCGACCAGGCCTCGCTAGAAGAAACCTACTGGGTGATGCACCGCGCCTACTGCAACATTTTCGATCGCCTTGGGCTGCACTACCGCCCGGTCGAAGCCGATACCGGCAGCATCGGCGGCAGCCACTCACATGAGTTTCACGTATTGGCCGACTCAGGCGAGGATGCCATCGCCTTTAGCAACGAGAGCGACTTTGCTGCCAACGTGGAGCTGGCAGAGGCCGTTGCGCCCGCTGCACAACGCCCAGCCCCCACCCAAACACTTGTAGAAATTGAGACACCTAACGCTAAGACGATTGAAGACCTAGCGGCGAATCACGGAATAGATGCAACACAATCTGTGAAGACCTTGTTCGTGGCCGGTGAGCAAGAAGGCACCTGGGTTGCACTCATTTTGCGCGGCGACCACCGACTCAACGAAATCAAAGCTGAGAAACACCCTCTCGTTAAAAGCCCATTGGCAATGGCGGAAGAAAAGCACGTTCTGGCGTTATGTGGCGCCGGCTTCGGCTCACTTGGCCCCGTCGGTCTCAGCGTTCCGGTGATCGTTGACAGATCAGCCGCGGTCATGGCGGATTTTGTGTGTGGTGCGAACAAAACAGGCGTTCACTACACTGGGGTTAACTGGGATCGCGATGCGCAGATAAGTGATGTCGCCGATTTGCGCGAAGTGGTCGAAGGTGACCTGAGCCCAGATGGTCAAGGCACCATTGAAATTAAGCGCGGCATTGAAGTCGGGCATATTTTCCAGCTCGGCCAAAAGTACTCTGAAGCGATGAACGCGCAGGTGCTCGACGCGAACGGCAAATCACAGACTATGTCCATGGGCTGCTACGGTATCGGTATTTCTCGTATCGTGGCTGCCGCTATTGAGCAAAACCACGACGACAAAGGCATTATCTGGCCGGATGCTATGGCGCCCTACCAAGTGGCCATCGTGCCGCTGAACATGCACAAGTCAGAGGCCGTTGCGGCCGCTGCGGAGATACTATACCAATCATTCACCAAAGCGGGCATTGACGTCTTGCTCGATGACCGTAACGAGCGGCCGGGCATAAAGTTTGCGGACATGGAGCTAATAGGTATACCGCACCGCCTCGTCATCGGTGATCGGTCATTGGAGCAAGGTATTGTGGAATACAAACATCGTACTGACGAAGGGGCCGAGGAAATACCCTTAAGCGACGCATTAACGGCGATCAGTCGAAAGCTGGGGCTATCCTGAATAAGGGGGTCCGAAACAAAGAAAATCGCCGAATCTCAAATAAGACAAAGGATTTCGGGCTAGATGGAACTCAGAACTCTCACTCAATGGAATAGCGCACTGGCGTACGCCATTGATCAAATAGGGACTAACGAATTCTTCCCGGCTCTATTCAGCGCCATTGGGGACCTGGTCTCCATCAGCTACCCTCAAGTATGGCTCTACCACCGTGATCTTCCGCCACGAGTCCTAGCACATCGTATTCCAGAGGCGGCAATTCCTTCCCAGATCGACGACTACCTTGAGGGTCCTTATCGAGAGGATCCATTCTATCAGGTATCCATGAATAGCCCTCGAAGTACGATTTACAGACTAGGGCGTATCAGTGCGAACCTGCAAGACAGCGCGTATTACCGAAATTATTATGGCCACTCTGGGACCGTTGATGAACTGGTATTTTTATCAAAGTTAGACGATGGCAGTGTGATCAATTTGAGCGTCATGAGGCTCCCCAAACAAGGGGCGTATACAGAGAGCGAATATCAACTTTTATATGCGCTTTCACCCTCTATTTCGGCATTGATCAAAGCACACTCGCGCAACCTACAATTCACCATAAGTTACCTGACGCAACCGGGAATCGACTATCAGATCGCACAAGCATTTAAAACGTTTGGATCCTCTATCCTTTCACCAAGGCAGCTTGAGGTACTTGAACTGATGCTCAAAGGGTATAGCGCAGAAGTCGGTGCAGAACGGTTAGGTATCGCCCTAGAAACCTATCGCCGCCACCGCAAAAACTTGTATAAGAAACTCGACATCAACTCACAAGCAGACCTATTCAGTCTATTTATTGCGTCGCTCTCTTGTGTAGGCGAAGCTCAGGGGAATGACCCTCTTACGATTTATATGAGCTAAGGTATGAAAACCGCTTTACTAAAATCTGAGCCATTCGCAATAGAGTCCAAATCACTGAGACACAAGAGATACCATGACGCCATTTCCTGGCGCCCCCCAAGTTAACGATGCGACACTTCATTTTACTCATAGCCCTTTCTGCCGCGATCTCGGTGTGTGCTGAGCCGATCGAGATACTGTCCCCCGAGCGTTGCGGTCAATTTATTAACGACAATAAACAAGCACGCACATCCAGCTCGAGTCAGCAAATTCACACTCTGGAGTCCATGCGGGAACCCGCGATTAGCCATGCTGATAGGCCGCCACAAGGCAAGAATAAAACAGTTACCGTGCTGGTTTGGAATACCTACAAATTCAAAAAGCAAGGTGCGAGCGATTTAATCATCAAAAACCACGCAGATTTTGTTTTGCTCCAAGAATCGCTCGCAGCTTCGCATGAGAACTTAGCTGAGATACTCAATATGAATGCTCAGTTTAGCCCGGGGTATCGCAGCGCACGGGGTCAAAGCGGTGTGGCGACGCTCTCGAGATACACTCCACTTGTGTCTTGTTCATGGAAACATTATGAACCATGGCTGAAAAGCCCGAAGGCCACGCTGGTTACGCTCTACAGCATCAGCGGCGTTCGCTTATTGACCATCAACCTTCACGCTATCAATTTTACACTCAGCGCTGAATCGTGGCGGAATCAGCTATTGAGCTTGGAACCCGTTTTAGCGAGTTATACGGGTAGTCTAATCCTAGCCGGGGACTTCAATACATGGTCAAACGAACGCTTAGAGTGGCTAAAGCAATTTGCATTCGAGCAAGGCTTATTCACTGTGACTCCCACACCGGATCGGCGGACAACCGTATTCGGAAACAATCTGGATCATCTGTTTGTACGAGGAGTAAAGGTGGACAAGAGTTCAACAATCATAACCGAGAGCTCCGACCACAACGCCGTTCTGGCTACACTGATTCTGAGTGACTCAAACTCACTCTAATAGTAGGCTTACAAGAACAGCGTCGACGAACTGATCGAGCGCAGACAGGGAAAAATGATCTAATGGCAACACATGCAACACCACAAATCCGCCCCCTCATGGTGGGTTTATTTATTGGGCTGCCTATCGCGGCCCTAATTCTCACCCCTCTTTGGGCATGGTTCAAAGGCTTTTCTGGTTGGCAATGGTTAATCGCAGTCGGTTTTTTATATCTTAATGGGCTTTCTATAACGGGCGGTTACCATCGCCTGTGGGCACACAAAGCCTACAAGGCGCATTGGAGCGTCCGACTGTGGTTCGCTCTGTGGGGGGCTGGCGCTTTACAAAACAGTGTTTTCGTATGGGCCTCCGATCACCGTCGACACCATCGCAACGTTGACGACAATGAAAAAGACCCCTATTCAGCAGGCAGAGGCCTGTGGTTTAGCCACATTGGCTGGATGCTAAGGGACTATCCAACCAATGCCGAGGATTTCAGCAATATCAAGGATCTGCTTGAGGACCCGATCCTCGCTTGGCAACACAAACACTACGTCGCTATTACAGTGACAATGAATGTCTTCTTGCCGCTCGCAATCGGATTTGCACTGGGCGATGTGTGGGGCACCTTGATTCTAGTGGGGCTGGCACGCCTTGTCGTAAACCACAACGTAACCTTTTTTATCAACTCCCTTGCGCATTGCTGGGGCACCCGACCCTACACCGAAGAAAACAGCGCCAGAGACAATGGTTTCTTAGCGTTTTTGACCTATGGCGAGGGCTACCACAACTACCACCATATTTTTCAAACCGATTACCGTAATGGTATACGTTGGTGGCAGTGGGACCCAACCAAATGGATGATCTTCTCACTCAACAAAATAGGGCTGGCCCGAGATTTAGTTCGAGTTGACGAATTCAAAATCCAACGCGCCGTAATGGATACAACCTTTAAACGTATGCGAGCGAAATTAAACACCGATGAAATGTGCCCTCTCAGAGCGGCTGTTGAACGCGAGTATCAGGCGTTTCTAAGCTGCGTCAAAGATTGGCGCGAGCTGCAGGCAGAGCGTTATGAAAAACATCGAGAGGCTCTGGGCGAGGCCTGGAACGAGCGGCGCACCAAATTAGTGGAGCGCTGGGAACAAACTCAAATGCGTGACCAACTCAAAGTACTTGAGCAATCGCTTCAGAAGCAACAAAAACGACTGCAAGTCATGCTTGAGCAGCTACCGTCACCTCAAACGGTCTAACATAGAGAGAACCGGACTATGTCAATCTACGATTTCGAAGTGCAAACCATGCAAGGTGAAACGCGCAAGTTGGATAGCTACAAAGGCAAAGTGCTCTTGATCGCTAACACCGCGAGTAAATGTGGCTTCACTCCCCAGTTAGCGGGTTTGGAAACTCTGCATGAAAAATACGCAGAGCGCGGCTTAGTCGTGCTCGGTTTTCCCTGCAATCAATTCGGCGGCCAAGATCCCGGCAGCGATCGCGAGATTTTAGACTTCTGTGTCAAGAACTACGGTGTGAGCTTTCCGATGCACAGTAAAATAGAAGTCAACGGCAATCAGGCGTCGCCGCTATTCCAGTACCTGAAAAAAGAGGCGAAAGGTGCTCTAGGCACAGAGCGTATCAAATGGAACTTCACCAAGTTTTTGGTGAGCAAAGACGGTGAAGTCTTGAAGCGATTCGCGCCGCTCACCAAACCTGAGGACATTCAAGACGAGATCGAGAGAGCCCTCGCGGCTTAGTGCTCACGCGTTGCTCTGAACGTGATGTCAGGGTAACGCTCCTGCATCAAGTTTAAGTTTACTCGGGTGGGAGCAAGGTAGGTCAGATGACCACCCCCATCAACGGACAGATGCTCCTCTGCCTTCCTGCGAAACTCTTCCAGTTTACGTGCGTCTGCCGCCTCTACCCAACGAGCGGTGTAGACGTTCACCGGCTCATACATAGCTTCGACTTTATACTCGTCTTTAAGACGATAAGCGACCACGTCAAACTGCAATTGACCTACCGCGCCTACAATCAAATCCGTTGATCGCAAGGGCGAAAAGACCTGCGTTGACCCCTCTTCTGAGAGCTGCTGCAAACCCTTCTGCAATTGCTTAGCCTTCATTGGGTCCTTCAGACGAATCCGTCTAAATAGCTCGGGTGCAAAGTGCGGAATACCCGTAAACTGCAGATCCTCTCCTTCAGTAAAGGTATCGCCGAGCTGAATCGTTCCGTGGTTGTGTAAACCAATGATATCGCCGGCAAACGCTTTTTCGACCAACACACGATCACCCGCTTTAAAACTGACCGCGTCGGCGATACGGAGTTCTTTACCGATACGCACATGGTGCATCTTCATACCTTTCTCGTAATGTCCGGAGCAGATACGCAGAAACGCGATACGGTCACGGTGCTTGGGATCCATGTTCGCTTGAATTTTGAAAACAAAGCCGGAAAACGTCGACTCGCCCGCGCCAACATCGCGCACAGTCGTGCCGCGGCCTTGCGGTGCAGGTGCCCAGTCCACAAAATCGTGCAACATTTCACGAACACCAAAATTAGCGAGTGCCGTGCCAAAATACACGGGGCTCAGCCGACCCGCCAAAAATTCGTCGAGATCAAATTCATGACTTGCGCCGCGAACGAGCTCCATGGTCTCAACAAAGTCATCGTATTCATCATCAAGCAGCGCTCGAGCTGAGTCGGAATCCAACCCTTCAATTCGCTCATCTGGGTGTAAAGTGTGTCCATGACCCGGCTTAAAGCAATGAATCGTATCCGTGTAGAGGTTGTAAACACCCTTGAAATGACGCCCCATGCCGATCGGCCAATTAATCGGTGCGCCCTTGATGTCGAGCACATCTTCTATTTCGTCGAGTAACTCAATGGGATCCCTAATATCGCGGTCCATTTTGTTCACAAAACTGAAGATGGGCGTATCACGCAAGCGGCAGACGTTCATCAGTTTTATGGTTCGGTCCTCGACCCCCTTAGCTCCGTCAATCACCATAAGAGCAGAATCAACTGCGGTTAAGGTGCGATAGGTGTCCTCAGAGAAGTCTTCGTGCCCGGGCGTATCGAGAAGATTCACCATTCGCTCACGAAAGGGGAATTGCATAACCGACGAGGTCACCGATATTCCGCGCTCCTGCTCCATGGTCATCCAGTCTGAAGTTGCATGCGGACCGCGCTTACCCTTGACCGATCCAGCGACCTGAATCGCGCTGCCCAAGAGTAATAGCTTTTCAGTAATGGTCGTTTTACCGGCGTCAGGGTGCGAGATAATCGCGAAAGTACGGCGCTTTGCTACATCGGCCGGAAGTGAGGTGTTTACCATAAAGCATCAACTTGAGTCTGGAAAAAAGAGCGCCTGCGCTTAGGCAGTGTGCGAAAGTCGCGTATTTTCCGCTATCTTTACCCCAGAAACAACGCTCTTCGCAAACGCTCTCTAGTGAGCAAGGCCTTGCCGCACATGGATAGAATGAATCTTAACGAAACGCGGCAAACGGTCGCACCCGTACTTGGCGCGGTTTCATCAATTACCCTAGGCGATAAAACCCCACTATCGCTATACTACGGTCAGAGGGACGCCATGCCGCACATATCAAAAGTACAGTTCACTCAGCTACTCTGGATACGGGGCTTTGCACTCGCGGGCCAGGCCTCGGTTCTGATTTATTTCTACCTCACTATAAGTAATGTGGCGGTATTGCTACCCGGCGCACTTGGAATCACCATCCTCTCCTTGGTAACGGCCGCAAGCAGCTGGCAAAGTCTGCGAGTCGAGGCGGTAACGGATAACCAACTCACCCTACAGCTGGGTATCGACGTCGTAGGCTGGTCAGCCATCATGTATTTAACCGGCGGCGCCAATAATCCCTTTGTATCCTACCTACTCGTGCCCATTATTGTGAGCGCAGCCGTGCTGAATCAACGCAATACGATCTTGATTGCGCTCGCAGCGCTCGTCGCATACACCCTGCTCCTTCGGTATCACCAACCCTTTGGCCTACTTGCGCCCATGGGAACCCATGAGAAAATGCAGTCTCACACCCTAGGAATGTGGTTTAACTTCCTGTTCAGCGCGGCCCTAGTCGTGACCTTCGTGACCAAGATGGCGAAAACTATGCGAGAAAGGGAGAGTCGCGAGGCGAGATATAGGGAGCATCGTCTGCAGGACGAACAAATCCATGCAATCGCCACCATTGCCGCAAGCACAGCGCATGAGCTTGGCACGCCGCTGAATGCGCTTAGTTTGATCAGCGACGAATTGCGCCATTTGGCGCAAAACAATCCCGAACTGCAACCGGTACTGAACGAGCTGGATGAGCGCGTGGACGAATGTGGCCACATTCTCCAGACACTCGCAAACAAAGCTGAGTTTGATGGACTCAAGCGACAATCTCGAGTAGCGGCAAAGCAATGGATCGAGACGCAGCTGATGCGCTGGCAAAACAAGAACCCCGCCGCAGCCATCACTATCGATACACAGCAACTGAGCCCCAACATCCAAATATCCGTTGATCAAACCTTGGGGGCCGCACTAGAAAATATTCTCAATAATGCACTGGAAGCCGACAGCGACCGAATAGAAATCTCACTGGCATCATCAAAATCTGAGCTGAGCATTGAGGTTCGGGACTATGGCTGTGGATTGAGGGAAGAGCTATTTACCCAAATTGGTATCACCACCGTTGACTCGAGTACAAATGGACTGGGTATCGGGATCATGCTCTCGAACGCTACGATCAATCGCCACGGCGGCACCCTGACATATCATCAACCCACAGATGGCGGAACTCTAGCAAAGATCACACTGCCTTTGTCGAGCGAGGCTAACACGTGAGTCAAGCGCGCATTTTAGTGATTGATGACGACGCTGGCTTTGCGAATGCAGCGGTGCGAGGTTTTGTTCGAGAGGGTTTTGATTCAGTCGCCGAAACCTCAGCCACTTGCGCCGTCGGCACTGCGAAAACTTACCAACCAGACTACATCCTGCTCGATTTGAATTTGGGCGAAACGAGTGGCTTACGAATTCTACCGGAGCTATTACTCACACTGCCCGAAGCCGGTCGACTCATTATCTTAACGGGATATTCCAGTATTGCGACGGCCGTAGAAGCCACGCGCTTAGGGGCACACGACTATCTGTGTAAGCCGGTTCGGCTCAATGAAATACTCGCCAGTCTTCTGGGGCACACTCCCTCAGTGACAGACCTGCCGACTCAGCCGCCCTCGGTAGAGCGACTCAAATGGGAACACATTCAGAGAGTACTGCAAGAGCACAATGGCAATATATCTGCGACAGCGCGTGCATTGAGTATGCACCGCCGGACATTACAACGAATTTTGAGCAAGCGGCCGGTTGCTCGCTAGCTCGTGAGCCCTTCCAGTTCGCGCTCAAGATATCGCATCACATCGCGCCCAATCTGCCACATATCTAAAGCACTTTCAGGCCGCTCTTGCTGCAGAGAAGTCACGGTTAAGCCCGCATATCCGCAAGGGTTGATTAGTGAGAATGGCGCCAAATCGGCATCGATGTTTAAACTTAAGCCGTGATAGCTGCATCCTCGACGCACCCTCAAACCTAGAGCCGCTATTTTTCGACCTTCGACGTAAACACCGGGCGCCTTGGGGTCCGCTTCGGCGTCCAATCCGAAGTCATCACGAAGTAAACGAATGATCGCATTTTCAATACCACTGACAAGTTGGCGAACACCAAGACCACGCCGCCTGAGATCCAGAAGACAGTAAACCACCAGCTGCCCAGGGCCGTGATAAGTGACTTGTCCGCCGCGGTCGGCCTGCACAATGGGTATGCCTCGCGGATCGAGCACGTGCTCTGCCTTGCCTGCTTGCCCCTGCGTAAATACCGGCTCATGCTCGAGCAACCATAACTCGTCTGGGGTCCGGACCTGACGGTGATCCGTAAAAAGTCGCATGGCTTCGATGGCGTCGCTGTACTCAAGCCGCCCGAGTTCTTTAAACAAGAGTGGGGATGGGTTAACAGCGGTTTGCACTCGTAACCCCTATATCACCATGTTCACGAGCCCTGAATTCATCAGCTCTTGATGCATCGCGGAAAGCTGGGCTTCTCCGGTCGCCGTGATCGTAATCGTGTAGGAACAGAAGGTTCCCTCTCGGGATACCTTACGATTGATCGTCTCGCGACAAAAACCGGGGGCATGACTTTCAACAATTGCAAAAACAGTTGCTTCGAAATGATCACACTGACGCCCCAAAATTTTGATGGGGTACTCGCAGGGGAATTCGATTTTTGGCGCTTCAGGTTGACTCATAGGCTGTCACTCTCAGCGGGAGAAAGCAGCGAATCGATCCACATCAAGATGCGATCCCATAAGCGCGCGAAGAATCCGGCTTCGTCAATGTCTTCCAAGGACTGGAGTGGGCCCTCATACAGCACGCTTCCATCCAGTGTGAGCCGGATAGTACCGACGGTGTCACCGATCTTAACCGGGGCCGTCAAAGGCTCATCCACCGTCAAAGTTTGTTCGACATTACGGCGCTCACCGCGCGGCAAGGTGAGCGTAACAGAATCAATCAAACCGACGCTCACGTAATCGCCTAAACCCATCCATATTTCAGGCTTAATCAATTCGCGACCCGCCGCAATCAGCTCGGCAGTTTCAAAGAAACGAAATCCATAATTCAACAAACTACGCGTCTCGGCTGCTCTCGAGCGCGCACTCTCAGTTCCAAGCACGACGGATATCAGTCGCATGTCGCCGCGCTTGGCGGATGAAACCAAACCATAACCGGCCTCGCTAGTGTAGCCCGTCTTCAATCCATCAACGGAGGGATCATCGCCTAACAAACTGTTGCGATTGAACTGTCGAATGTTGTTAAAGGTGTATTCTCGCTGCGAATAAATTTGATAGTGAGTCGGAAAGTCTTCAATGATGGCCTGTGCTAGCAGCGCTAAATCGTGCGCACTCGACCGATGATTAGGTGACGGCAAGCCATGGGAGTTTTCGAAATAGCTATCGACCATACCCAGGCGCTGGGCGTGTGTATTCATCATGTCGGCAAACGCGGCTTCGTTGCCGGCCAGATGCTCTGCCACAGCCACGGTGGCATCGTTGCCAGAGGAAATCACAATCCCTTTTTCCAGCTCTTTAACCGGGACTTCCATACCCGGTTCAAGCCACATCAGAGATGAACCCTTAAATATCGGGTTTTGCGCCCACGCGTTTTGACTCACTAGCACCAAATCGTCTTCATTAACACGCCCACGCTCAACCTCATAAGCCAAAATATAGCTCGTCATAAGTTTGGTAAGACTTGCCGGTGGGAGGGCTTCTCGCGCATTGTTCTCGGCTATCACGTAACCGGTTGTCGCATCGATTAAATAATGCGCTCTAGCCGCAACTTCTGGGGGAGCCGGAATAATGGCCGCATGCACGCCTAAGCTGAACCCAAAAGACACAAGAAGGGCAATAAATTTGGGCATGCTGTGGGTCCTCTTCATTTCAAACGCGCATGTTACCGGATCAAGGCGGGGGTTCAAAGCGGCAAAGGTCAACGAACTTTTTGAATTTCAGCGTACCCACCGTTTGACAACGTCCGAACCGAATCGTTCAAACTTCGCGAACTATCAAAAGGCCCGACTCTCACTCGATATAAGACCGCACCGTGGACTGAGACCGGGCTAATAAAAACGGGGGCATTCACCAAGGCAACGAGCTCTTGTGCTCTGCTAATGGCCTTTGCCTCTTGAGAAAAGGCGCCGATTTGTAAAAATCGATAGTCGACGCCAGACAGTGTGCGATGATCTTCTACGCCTATGAGGTTAATCACCTCAACACGAACGGGTGCCGTACCCTGATTGGCAAAACCCAAGACGACCGCTGCACCGTAGGATAAATCGATAATGCGCTCGCTGTGAAAGGGGCCCCGGTCGTTGACTCGAACCACAACCTCACGCCCATTTGCCAAATTGGTCACCCGCGCAAAGGTAGGAATGGGCAAAGTTCGATGCGCGGCGCTCGCGCGGTACATATCAAACACTTCACCATTCGAC
>JAUHWV010000031.1 GCA_030427335.1 Gammaproteobacteria bacterium
CCTTCCAATTCTTTGACGCGCATATTGATACCGAATGGCGCTCTGACTGGAAATGGGATCGCGTATCGCCGCATCTCACGCCGTTGCCCGGCAGGCGCATCTTAGACATCGGTTGTGGCAGTGGCTACCACTGCTGGCGCATGCTCGGTAGTGGCGCGAGTGAAGTCGTGGGAATCGACCCAACGCCGCTCTTCGTGGTGCAATTCTGGGCCATTCAAAAATACCTGCAGCGGCCGAACATACACGTACTCCCGCTGGGTGTGGAGAGTATTCCAGAGAAAATTCGCGCCTTCGATACGGTGTTTTCCATGGGCATTTTGTATCACCGTCGCTCGCCATTCGACCACCTGACTCAGCTGCGCGATTGCCTCGTGAGCGGCGGCGAACTGGTACTTGAAACACTGGTCGTCGAGGGCGGTGCAGACACCGTTTTTGTGCCAAAAGGCCGCTATGCGCGCATGGGCAATGTGTGGTGTTTACCGAGCACGCAAGCGCTGGAACTCTGGCTCGCTAAAGTCGGGTTCAAAGATATCCGAACCGTCGATGTCTCGCGCACCACCATAGAAGAACAAAGACAAACCGATTGGATGCAGTTCCACTCGCTTCAGCAATTCCTAGACCCGGATGACCCGAACAAAACAATTGAGGGCCACCCCGGGCCCATTCGAGCGACCCTTGTCGCAACGGCGCCCTAGACCAGCATAGGCGTCGAATAAGGCACCTTCCCAAGCTTGCTTATGCGTCGCGTATTAGGCTTTGAACAGCCGCTCGAAGATGTGCCCATAATGCGACGCGAATGACACTGTGAGCCCCTCGCGAAGGTAGTCGGGTAGATCCTCAAAATCACGTCGGTTCGCCTCAGGTAAAATCAAGTTGTTGATTTTCACTCGGCGCGCAGCAATCACCTTTTCACGGATGCCCCCCACAGCTAATACTTGACCCGTCAGCGAGAGCTCTCCCGTCATGGCGATTCGCTCTTTCAAAGGTTCAGAGCGAGCGAGCGAGATCAAGGCCGTCGCCATGGTAATACCCGCACTGGGTCCATCTTTTGGTGTAGCGCCCTCGGGGACATGAAGATGCACAAAGCTTTCATCGAAGAAAGGCTTCTCAACGCCAAAGTCCGCCAAGTGACTCATCACATAACTGTAGGCGATATCGGCCGATTCGCGCATGGTCTCGCCTAAACGGCCGGTGTACTTAAAGCCACGATTTAAACTGTGAATGCGATTAGCCTCAATCGAGAGCGTGGCACCCCCCATTGCCGTCCAGGCCAAACCCGTGACCACACCGACCCCTCGCATGGGCTTGTCGTCGGCAAAGGGCGGCTTACCTAATAAGTCCTCCACTTGCGCTTTGGTGATATTCAACTTTTCCACATCAGACTCGAGTAAACGCATGACCGCTTTGCGAATCAAACGAGACAGTTGCTTCTCCAAGTTACGGACGCCAGCCTCACGACAATAGGCATTGATCACAAACTTAAGAGCTGCATCATTGATCCGTATTTGACTCAATTTCGCGCCATGCTGCCTAACCAACTTAGGCCACAGGTGGTTCTTTGCAATGGCCAGCTTCTCCTCGGCAATGTATCCCGATAGGCGAATTACCTCCATGCGATCGAGCAAGGGTCCGGGGATAGTGTCAAGCTGATTTGCCGTACAGACGAATAGGACTTTAGATAAGTCTATACGCAGATCGAGATAGTGATCCAAAAACGCTTGGTTCTGTGCGGGGTCCAGCACCTCAAGCAAAGCGGATGCGGGATCGCCTTGGAACGACTGGCCGAGCTTGTCAATTTCATCAAGCATGATTACGGGGTTCTCGACTTTGACGTCTTTCAAGGCCTGCACAAACTTCCCAGGCATTGCACCAATGTAGGTGCGTCGGTGACCTTTAATTTCAGCTTCATCGCGCATACCGCCCAAGCTAAAGCGATAAAATTCTCGCCCCAAAGACTCTGCAATCGATTGACCAATACTCGTTTTACCTACCCCCGGCGGGCCCACTAAGAGCAGAATCGAACCCGATATTTCCCCTTTAAATGCGCCCACGCCGATAAACTCAAGAATGCGCTCTTTCACATCGTCGAGACCGTCGTGATGGGCGTTCAAGATCTGCTTCGCATCGGGCACGGATAATTTATCCACAGAGCGTTTACCCCAAGGAATCGAAGTTGCCCAGTCTAAATAATTTCGCGTGACGCTGTATTCGGGCGAGCCAGTCTCAAGCACACTCAACTTATCCAGCTCCGCCTCTATTTTTGTCAGCGCAGATTCTGGAACCAGCAGCCCATCTAGGCGCTCTTCAAACATCTCTCTATCCGATGTTTTGTCGTCTTTAGTGATACCCAGCTCTTTCTGAATCACCTTGAGCTGTTCGCGCAAAAAGAACTTCCTCTGATGTTCGCTGAGCTGCTCATTCACTTGCTGGCTGATCTTGCCCTGAAGCTCTGCCACTTCGCGCTCTCTGCGCAGAAGCACCAATACTTTTTGCATACGCTCTATCAGCGATAAAGCAGACAAAACATCCTGTAATTCCTCGCCCGGGGCACTCGTCAAAGCAGCCGAGAAATCGGCCAGTAAGCTGGGCTGATTTGGAGAGAAGTTACCCAAATACTGCTTTAACTCCTCACCGTAGAGCGGATTCAAGGGCAGTAAGGCTTTAATCTCGTTTAGCACCGCCATCGCATAGGCTTTTACTTCCTGGCTTTCGCGATCACCCACACTTTTGGGGTACTCAACGCGCACACGGTACGGCGCGTCGGTTTGCAGCCATTCAACAATTCGAAAGCGCTTTATACCCTGAACGAGAAACTGCTGAGCTCCCTCTTGTTGAGGCGGCTTATGCAGACGCACCACGCAACCGATCGCCGGCACTTGGCTCAGATCGAGCGAACCGGACGTGCGGTTATGGACAAACGCGAGCGCAAGTAAACCGTTATCGCGCTCCATCGCTTGTTCAAGCGTGCTCTGCCACTCACCCATATTTACCACTACCGGCTGTATTTGCCCCGGGAAAAATGGCCTGTGAGGGATCGGCATGAAGCCCAGCGTATCGGGCAAAACGTCGTCTAGAAGAACAGGTGAATTTGAACTCTGGTCTGTCATGCTTGCATCCTCATGGTCACAGATCATTAAAGTGGGTACAAATACGGTTTTTTCAACATCTGTGACCTTGCTTGATTTTCGTTGAGCCCCAAGGCGGGTATAATTCCACGCTCCACAGCCCCGCAACCTCAGGAGCCCCCAGGTGCACGTAGACCAGCTAAGTTCTGCTCAGCTAGAGCAGGCGCTCGCCCAAGCAGAAACCGATTATCAAACTTTACTCTCGCAAAATTTGTCGCTTGATTTGACCCGCGGCAAGCCATCTGCAGAACAGACCGCCCTATCGAATGATCTAGACGGAATTCTAGCGGGCAACTATGTCGCCGAAGACGGCACCGACGTACGCAATTACGGAGGCATCGACGGCTTGCCTGAAGCTAAGCGTCTGTTCGCTGAGACACTCGGTGTACCGGCAGATGAAATGCTTATTGGGGGCAATGCCAGTTTGACCCTGATGTACCAAGTCGTTGAGTTTGCGCTGAACTTCGGTTTTACGAACCCCTGGAAAAACGGCACTGGCACCCCGAAAGTGTTGTGCCCCGTTCCTGGATACGACCGCCATTTTTCCATCTGCCAGCATTTAGGCATTGAAATGGTCACCTTGCCGATGCTCGACACGGGACCCGACATGGATGAAGCTGAGCGCCTGACGCAGGAGCTCGACAACGTATGCGGTATTTGGTGTGTGCCACGCTTTTCCAACCCAACGGGCTGTGTCTACGATGATGCGACGCTTGAGAGACTGGCAAAGCTACCCAGCCTCGCACAGGGTGATTTTTTGGTTCTGTACGACAATGCTTACGCTATCCACGCCCTGACCGCTGACGCTCCCAAACTTGGCAGCATCCGCGATTATGCCGTTGCGGCGGGAACAGAGGACCACATCATCCAATTCGGCTCCACCTCAAAGGTTACGCTTGCCGGCGCCGGTGTCGCCTTCATGAGCAGCAGCAAAAGCACACTTACACGATTCAAAAACCACTTGGGTTTTCAGACTATTGGACCCGATAAAGTCAATCAGCTACGACACGTGACGTTCTTCAAAGACTTTGAGGGGATAATGGCGCACATGGACAAGCACGCCGCTATCATGAAGCCACGATTTGACGCTGTCTTGGAAACGCTGGACCGTGAACTGAGCGGAACCGGCATGGGCTCATGGATTGCACCCCAAGGCGGTTATTTTGTGTCTTTTGAAACGCGCCCAGGCTTGGCAAAAACGGTGGTCGCGCTTGCAGGAGACGCGGGTATCAAGCTGACTCCCGCCGGTGCAACTTTCCCTTATGGCAACGATCCAGCGGATAGCAACATTCGTATCGCCCCTTCGTTCCCTAGCATTGAGGATGTGCAGGCAACCATGGACGCCTTTGTGCTCTGCATTAAGCTCGCTACCTTGCGTGCTTTGGTTGGCAAGCAGTAGACACACCAGAAGGAACAATGTGCAGAGCCTGATCTGCTAATAGAGCTCAGGCGCTGCGCAGCGATTTAGTCGTCGCTGGGTGGCGCCATTCCCGCATACGGGAAGCGAGTCACGTTACTCACCGTGGCTCCGCCCGCAGGCACTTCAGAGATCTTAGACGACCCTTCTTTCTCGACCTCATCAATACGGATAACCGACTGATACGGAATATACGTGCGCTTCACGCCGGCAAACTCGTTTTTCAGTTTTTCTTCACTCGGGTCAACTACGATCTGTGATCGCTCACCAAAAACGAACTCTTCGATCTCAATAAAGCCCCACATATCGCTTTGGTAGATCTGGCGTGCGAATACCTCAAATACTTGATTGGCATTGTGAAAAATCACTTTGTACACGGCGGTCTCCGGAGCAGGGATCGAACGAAAAAATTTAGGGCGCGCAATACTACCAATACCGTTGAAAATTACCAGAAAAATCAATCACGCATTCAAAATATTGTGCTCGAAACGCTAGGTTTCAAGGGTTTAGATCGGTATACTCGCGGCCTTTGAACCCACGTGCACTGAACGCCATGTCGACGAAAAAACTCTTTATTCAAACCCACGGCTGCCAGATGAATGAGTACGATTCAGCGCGAATCGGCGACCTGCTCAAAACCAGTCATCAGTTAGAACGTACCGACAATCCCGAAGAAGCTGACGTACTTCTTCTGAACACCTGTTCTATTCGCGAAAAAGCGCAAGAAAAAGTGTTCCATCAGCTCGGACGTTGGAAACCGCTCAAAGAGAAAAATCCCAACTTAATCATAGGCGTTGGCGGCTGCGTTGCCAGTCAGGAAGGCGCGGCCATTGGCGAACGCGCACCCTACGTGGATTTAGTGTTTGGCCCCCAGACACTGCACCGTTTACCCGAGATGATGTCAGAACGCGCAGAGAAAGGTCCTGGCAATACCCTAGTGGTCGATGTCAGCTTCCCTGAAATTGAAAAGTTCGACTGCCTGCCTGACCCAGAAATAAAAGGCGCCAGCGCGTTCGTTTCGATTATGGAAGGCTGCAGCAAATACTGCTCGTTCTGTGTTGTACCCTACACCCGAGGCGAGGAAGTCTCTCGTCCATTAGACGACGTTATAGCCGAAGTCGCGCACGCGGCAGAACACGGCGTGAAAGAAGTGAATCTCCTCGGACAGAACGTGAACGCCTACCGCGGGTTAAACCATTTAGGGGAAGTCGTTGACTTTGCTGAGCTGCTGACCTATATCGCACGTATCCCTGCGATCGAGCGCATTCGCTACACCACATCGCACCCCGTGGAATTCAGCCAGGCTCTAATCGACGTTTACGCTGAAATCCCACAGCTGGTGGATCACTTGCACCTGCCCGTACAAAGCGGTTCCGACCGTATCCTGGCGGCAATGAAGCGCGGCCACACTGCGCTGGAATACAAGTCGAAAATTCGCGCCCTTCGCAAAATCCGCCCGAATATCAGTATGTCGTCTGACTTCATTGTGGGATTCCCAGGGGAAACCGACGCGGACTTCAACGCGACCATGAAGCTGATCGAAGATATTGGCTACGACAGCTCGTTCAGCTTTATCTACAGTGCACGACCTGGCACACCGGCAGCGGATCTCAAAGACGATACGCCAATGGAAGTCAAAAAACAGCGCCTACAAATACTGCAAGCCCGCATTACAGGCCAAGCTCGTATCATTAGCGAAAATATGGTCGGCACCGACCAGCGCATTCTGGTGAGCGGCATCTCCAAAAAAGACCCCGGTCAGCTGCAGGGGCGTACAGAAAACAACCGCGTCGTAAACTTCCGTTGCGACGATCACACATTGATTAACGAGTTCGCATGGGTGCGGGTAGATGAAGCCTTACCCAACTCACTCCGGGGAACTTTGTTAAAAAGTCATTAATTTTTCGCTAAATCAGACTGCGTGACTTGACTCATCGCGCTGTCTGATTATCCTTGGCTATCCATACACATTGGCTTTTTGCCCCAACACGAATTGACAACACAACTCTCTGAACCCAGCGGCTTTACGCCCCAAACGCTTTCCACGACGCTCGAACCCAATGATGTCACGCACCTGGCTACGCTGTGCGGGCAGTTTGACGCACATTTAAAGCAGGTAGAAAGCCGGCTGAATGTCGCTATCGCCTCTCGTGGTAATCGATTCACCATCTCTGGCAACAGTGACCGAGCCGAAGCAGCGCGCGACTTGCTCGAGGCACTCTACGCACAAGTATGTGCTGGCGAGGGCCTATCGGCCGAGAAGCTGCACATCCACATGCAAGAGGCGGGCTTGGAAGTGCTGCAGGAGAATCGCTTGACCCCAGCTGAGACGGCAGAGAACGTGGTTGTCATCAAGACGAAACGGGCACCCGTAAAACCACGTGGCAAAAATCAACAAGGCTACGTTAGAGCGATTCAAGACTTCGATATCAATTTCGGTATCGGTCCAGCGGGCACCGGCAAAACCTACCTAGCGGTAGCCTGCGCCGTAGAAGCACTCCTGCAGGAGCGCGTGCGCCGTATCCTATTAGTGCGCCCTGCTGTAGAGGCCGGTGAAAAACTCGGATTTCTGCCCGGCGATCTCGCTCAGAAAATCGACCCTTATCTGCGGCCGCTCTACGACGCACTCTACGAAATGCTCGGGTTTGAGCAGGTGAACAAGTACATTGAACGTAACATCATAGAGGTCGCTCCTCTGGCCTTCATGCGCGGCAGAACGCTCAACAACGCGTTTATCATTCTCGATGAAGCGCAAAACACGACGCGTGAGCAGATGAAAATGTTTTTAACGCGCATTGGTTTTGGCTCAACCGCCGTAATAACCGGCGACGCCACTCAAATTGACCTGCCCCGGGGAGCACACTCTGGATTGACGCACGCGAGTCACATATTGGACGGCGTTGATGGCATCAGTTTTACCTACTTTGCCAACAAAGACGTCGTTCGCCACCCCCTCGTACAGCGCGTAGTAGAAGCCTACGATGAACACGAGGCCAACACCTCAAAATTCGAGAGTAGCGGCAGATGACCATCACTATTTGTGTGGATCGCGCAAGCGAGCATCCCAACCCAGACGACGACAGTTTTAGGCGCTGGGTCAGCGCAGCCTTAGCCGCCTGTGGGCGAAGTGAAGGACACGTTGACCTGAAAGTAGTAGACGAAAGCGAAATACAGACTCTCAACCGTGAGTTTCGCGGCAAGGACAAACCGACCAATGTCCTCTCCTTTCCCACTGATTTTCCTGAGAGCGTACCCTGCGATTTGCTTGGGGACATCGCCCTGTGTGCACCGATAGTGGCGCAAGAAGCGAGCCAGCAACAAAAGGCGGTATTAGACCACTGGGCTCACTTAACTATTCACGGCACCTTGCACCTTCTTGGACACGACCACATTGAAGACGCCGAGGCCGAGAGAATGGAAAGCCTTGAGGTGTCTATCCTTAAAGAATTCAACATCAGCGATCCGTATCAAGATCTAACCAAGGAGTGCCAAAGCGCATGACGGATGATAAAGCCGGAGGCGACAGTAACGACAAGTCGTGGCTTGAAAAGATTGGGCTCTTATTCTCGAGTGAACCGCGCACGAAAGAAGACCTGCAAGACGTTCTGAAAGTCGCCGCTGAAAACGAGCTGATCGACCGCGATGCGCGCACCATCATTGAGGGCGCCATGCAGGTAGCAGACTTACATGCTCGTGACATCATGATCCCCCGCGCTCAAATGGAGGTAGTGAAAGAGGACGCCACTCTGGCTGAACTCCTACCCCAGATTATTGAATCGGCACACTCGCGCTATCCCGTCGTGGGCGACAATAACGATCAGGTCTTGGGTATTTTATTGGCCAAAGATCTCCTTCCCCGATTGCTGGCAGACGAACAAGAGCCCTTTAGCGTGACGGAACTGATGCGCCCGTGCTTTGTTGTACCCGAAAGCAAGCGTTTAAACGTGTTGCTCAGAGAGTTTCGACAAAATCGAAATCACATGGCGATCGTGATCGATGAATACGGCGGCGTAGCGGGCTTGGTGACCATCGAAGACGTGTTAGAGGAAATCGTCGGTGAAATTGAGGACGAAACGGATACCGATGAGGACGACGATTTCATTCGTCGCATCACGGATACGGAGTTCTTTATTCAAGCACTCACGCCCATCGAAGATTTTAATGACTACTTCGGCACAGATCTTAGCGACGAGGAGTTCGACACCATAGGCGGACTCGTCATACAAGCCTTTGGACACATGCCGGCCCGAAATGAAACGACTTCGTTCGAAGGCTTCCGCTTCAAAGTCATTCATGCGGATCAGCGCAAAATCCAAAGCCTCCGAGTCTCTAAGCTGTAGATAACGATGACGCACACCGCGCTGTGGATTCGCTGCCTGATTGCCGCTTTAAGTGGAGCAGCCGTTACGCTCTCGTTAGCGCCTTGGACTTGGTGGCCTCTCGGGGCACTTTCCGCGGCCACTCTGCTGTGGCTCTGGCACAGCGCGCTACCACAGCACATCCTGCGGATCGCTTGGTGTTACGGCTTTGGCTTTTTCGGCGCGGGTATTTCGTGGGTATACGTAAGCATTCATGAATTCGGTAATGCCAGCGCGCCGTTTGCCGCACTCCTAACCACCCTCTTCTGCGCCCTGCTTGCCCTGTTATTTGTAATCATGGGCTGGGTATATCGATTCACCCTCTCGGGCAAACAACTCGACACAACGCACATCCTCGGATTTACCGGGCTATGGGTACTCAATGAGTGGATCCGCACTTGGTTTCTAACCGGTTTCCCTTGGGTATTTCTAGGCTATGGCTATATCGAAACCCCGCTCGCAGGTTTTGCCCCTCTCGGTGGGGTATTCCTGCTGAGCTTTATGGCTTGCGGTATCGCCTGCACCTTGGCAGCTGGAATCATTCGGAAGTCCAAACCTCTGATTGGGGTTTCTCTAGGCCTCGCCTTGGCAAGTATTATCGCAGGCCAAACGCTGAGTTCGATAGAGTGGACCGCGCAAACAGGCGAGACACGTACGGTCGCTATTGTGCAACCCAACACACCACAAGAGCTCAAATGGAACCCTCGTTACTACCCGCAAATACTGTCAAATTTGGAGCAACTGAATGGTCAAGCCGCGCCCGGGGATATCATCATCTGGCCCGAAGCCGCGGTACCGCGTTATTTACACAACGCCGAAGCCGATCTTAAAGGTATCCGAAGCCAAGCCGAAGCGCTCAACCAAGCGCTCATCACCGGAATACCCTTTGCGAACCGAGCTCTCAAGCAAAGTCATAACAGCATTACGGTGCTAAGCGGTGGCGACGGCCTGTATCACAAACAACGTCTGGTTCCCTTCGGTGAATATGTGCCGCTCGAGTTCGCGCTGCGCGGAATGATTGATTTCTTCGACTTACCCATGTCCAGCTTTAGCAAAGGCAAGCCCTTCCAAGCACCACTTTGGGCTCAAGGGCAAATTGTCTCGCCGTCCATCTGTTATGAAGTCGTCTATCCAGACCTGGTCGCTCGCAATGCGAGGGGGAGTGATTGGTTACTGACCATCAGTAACGATACTTGGTTTGGAGACTCCATCGGCCCCATACAGCACCTTCAAATGGCCCAAATGCGGGCACTTGAAACTCAACGCTACGTGGTTAGAGGCACCAGCAACGGAATCTCCGCGATCATCGATGAACGAGGCGCCATTCAGGCTCAGACAGACCAATTTATCGCTACCGTCCTGCGAGGCGAGGTGGAATCTAGAACCGGATCCACGCCCTTCATGCAGACCGGCAGCACCCCCATTGTCGTGCTGTCTCTGATCGCTTTACTTTACGCTCGACGCAGAAACCCCACATCGCGTATTTAAGAGGCAAAAACACCACAAGCAGTACCGCCAGCAGTGTCTAACTGCTACTATTGCACCCTTTAATTTTAGATCTAGCGGTCCCGCTCGGCCCGCTACAGTCACAAGAGAGACCACGTGCAATACCAAGCCGCCAGCATCGAACAAGCCGCCCAGGCTTTTTGGGAAGACCAAGCCAGCTTCATCGCGAAACCCGATCCCAATCGCGAAAAATTTTATTGCCTTGCGATGTTCCCCTACCCCAGTGGCAAATTACACATGGGCCATGTGCGCAACTACACCATCGCCGATGTGATAGCCCGCTTTCAGCGTATGCAAGGTAAAAATGTACTGCAGCCTATGGGCTGGGATGCCTTTGGCTTACCCGCTGAAAACGCGGCAATTAAAAACAATGTTCCACCAGCGGCTTGGACGGACGACAACATCGCGTATATGCGCGACCAGCTCAAGCGGCTTGGCTTTGGCTACGATTGGAGTCGCGAAGTCACCACCTGTAAACCCGACTACTACCGCTGGGAGCAATGGTTCTTTACTCGACTATTTGAAAAAGGCCTAGCCTACAAGAAGCAGGCCGAGGTGAACTGGTGCGAAACGGATCAAACGGTACTCGCCAATGAACAGGTGGTCGACGGCTGTTGTTGGCGCTGCGACAACCCGGTAGAGCGACGCAATATCGATCAATGGTTCATCAAAATCACGGCCTATGCGGAGCAATTGCTGAACGACATAGATCAGCTCGACGGTTGGCCTGAACAAGTCCGAACCATGCAGCGCAACTGGATTGGTCGCTCCGAAGGCGTAGAACTCCAATTCGAAGTCGAAGGCCACGGCCCGCTGTCGGTTTACACAACCCGGCCTGACACGCTGATGGGTGTGACGTACGTCGCGGTCGCAGGACAGCACCCCTTAGCTCAGAAAGCAGCAGAGACAAATCCCGAGCTAAAAGCCTTCCTTGGCAGCATTGCTAACACCAAAATGGCGGAAGCCGATCTCGCGACGGCTGAAAAACTGGGTATGGCTACGGGCTTTGTTGCAACACACCCACTGACCGGTAAACAAGTCCCTGTTTGGGTGGCTAACTTTGTGCTTATGAGCTACGGATCGGGTGCCGTGATGGCGGTGCCTGGCCACGATCAACGCGACTGGGAATTCGCCACAAAATACGGCTTGTCTATTGAGCAGGTTATTGAACCCAGCAACGACGACACCTGCGACCTGCAAAAAGCCGCATATACCGCCAAAGGTCTGCTGGTGAACTCAGGGGAATACACGGGCCTGAGCTCCGCAGAGGCTTTTGACGCCATCGCGGCGAAACTGGAAACACTTGGCAAAGGTCACAAGACAGTCCAATACCGACTGCGTGATTGGGGTGTATCGAGACAGCGCTATTGGGGTGCACCCATCCCCATTATTAACTGCCCTTGCTGTGGCACTGTTGCCGTGCCGGAACACGATTTACCGGTGGTGCTGCCGACCGATGTCGCCTTCGATGGCGTAGGCTCACCCATCAAGAAAATGCCCGAATTCTATGAAACGCAGTGCCCCAAGTGCGGCGGCCAAGCGGAGCGTGAAACGGATACATTCGATACCTTCATGGAATCATCATGGTACTACGCGCGTTACGCCAGTGCGCATAATCAAGACGCCATGCTCGATGAAGATGCCAACTATTGGCTACCCGTTGATCAATACGTAGGCGGCATTGAGCACGCGATTTTGCACCTGCTGTACGCTCGTTTTTTCCACAAGCTCATGCGCGATGAAGGACTGGTCAATACAGACGAGCCCTTCGCCCGCCTGTTGACCCAGGGAATGGTGCTTAAAGACGGCGCCAAAATGAGTAAGTCTAAGGGCAATACCGTTGACCCACAGGCCCTAATCGACAGCTATGGTGCGGATACCGTGCGCCTGTTTTCCATGTTTGCCGCCCCGCCCGAGCAATCTCTCGAATGGTCCGATGCCGGGGTAGATGGCGCACATCGCTTCCTAAAACGCCTGTGGCGTATGGCCAGCGAATCCATCGAGGGCTCTGCCGAAACACCAGAGAAACCGCTCGCTGCGAAAGACGTTCGTCGCAAGCTGCACGAGACCATTGCGAAGGTAACGGACGATTACGGTCGCAGACAAACCTTCAATACCGCTATCGCCGCGGTCATGGAACTCTGCAACGAACTGGGTCGACTCGATCAGAGCGAAGCAGAAAGCAAAGCGGTTATGACCGAAGGCTTAAATGCCACCGTGCGTTTGCTGGCACCGATAGTGCCTCACATTTGCCATGCGCTGTGGCAAGCTCTGGGTAATTCAACGGACGTCGCCAACGAGACCTGGCCTGAAGTCGATAAGAGCGCTCTAGTCCGCGACGAGATCGAACTCGTGGTTCAGGTAAACGGTAAAGTCCGGGCAAAAATGTCGGTAGGCGTTGACGCAAGCAAAGAAAGCATTGAACAATTGGCGCTCGCACAAGATAACGTGCAGCGTTTTATTGCCGATGCGACGGTGCGTAAAATCATCGTCGTGCCGGGTAGGCTCGTAAACATAGTGGCTAATTAATGATTAATCTGCTTCGCCTGATAGGTATTTTTACTCTTACTACGCTGGTTGGCTGCGGCTTTCAATTACGTGGGCAGTCGACTGCAGGGAGTGAAGCAGAGCTTAAAACTCAACCCATCAAAGTGGTGGGTGTGAGCCCATACAGCGAATTTTCTCACACACTGGATCAAGCTTTGGCCAGCTCCGGTCTGAGTAACAGCACTGACGCGGATATCACCCTTATTTTAAAGCCGGTGGAGTTCAATCAAAACACACTGACTATGGGCGAATCACTTCGCATAGCGGATTACGATATACGCGCGACGGTGAAGTACCAGCTCATCTTCAAAAATGACCCTGACAGCCCGGCGGATGAACTGGCCGCCAGTGATGAGTTTGACCGTTTAATCGAAGCATCGCAGCGAATCGAGTACGACCCCGAGTCCCCCTTGGCGAGCCGTGCTGAAAGAGATACGGTGGAGCGTGAACTCGAGCAGACTTTGGCAAGACGTCTGGCTCAACGTATCAGCTTGCGGGTTCAAGCCTTGCAGAACTGATGCAAATCTACCTGAACAAACTCGATCAGCATCTCCAAAAATCACTCCTGCCCGTTTATCTTGTCTCTGGCGATGAACCGCTCCAGCTGCAGGAGTGTTGTGACGCCATCCGGCGAGCAGCGCGCCAAAAAGGCTGCGAAGAAAGGTTGGTTCATCACGCTGACGCCAACGGGTTTAAATGGGATGACTTCAGCGCCGACAGCAATGCACTATCACTGTTCGCTTCGCAAAGATTGATTGAGGTGCGGCTCGGAAAACAAAAAGCCGGTAAAGACGGCAGCGCAGCCTTGACTGAATACTGTGAACGCTGTGATCCCGACGGCGACCTGCTTCTTATCATCTGTGACAAACTCGATAAAAACACACTGAACAGCAAATGGGTAAAGCAGATTGATCAAGTCGGCGGCGTTATTCGTATTTGGCCCATCGAAGCTCAGCAGCTCCCAAATTGGATCGACCAACGTTTGCACAGCGTCGGCTTGAGAGCGGAAGCAGAAGCCATCAGACTCTTAGTCGAGCGCGTAGAGGGCAACTTGCTCGCCGCTGCGCAAGACATCGAAAAGCTCAAACTCTACGCAGGAGATCAGAATCTGGTGACTGCCGAGCTGGTTCGAGAAGCCGTCGCCGACAGTGCGCGCTACAACGTATTCGATCTCGTCGACGCACTCCTCGGAGGACAGGCGAAACAGGCGATACGGATGCTACGAGGCGTTCGAGACGAAGGTACCGACGCCACATCCATTCACTGGATCTTACGCCGAGAAATCCGTTTACTGAGCGACTTACACGACACTATGCGCAAGGGCTCTAATCCGCATCAAGCCATGTCGCAACACGGCGTTTGGAAAAACCGACAAAACTTGATTGGCCAAGCGCTCGGGCGTATTCCACTAAAACGCTTACAGCGCGCGACAGCTCAACTAGCCGAAGCCGATCAAGCCATCAAGGGCGTGAACGATGAAAATCCTTGGCGTATCTTTGAACAAATTGCCGTTAACTTTAAATCCAAAACACCAACCTGAGTAAAATCCATGAGCATCTCTTTTTATAACGCGACCATCAAACCCCTCAAAAAAGCGGTAAAAAATTTACGCCGTATTCTCAGTGTGGGCAGCAAGCACGCTCAAGATAACGGTATCAGCGAAAGCGATCTTCTGCAGAAAAAACTGTTCGAAGACATGTTCGATTTGCGCACACAAATTTTTGCTGTCCAGATGCTAGGCGGACATCAGGGCGCTCTGCGCATAGCGGGTATTACCCCAACCCCAGCAAATATGGCCTTCAGTGATTTCGCGGGAGCAGATGCTCTGCTCGAAACGCTCTTGAATGATCTAGATAAAATTGACCCGGATCACTACCAAACGCTCATCGATGCCCCTGTACAGTGCGATCTGCCCATCGGCTCTGCACACTTTGAAACGGCACTCGAGCACATGCAACAGTGGGTAATTCCACACACTTATTTTCATGTCACGACAGCATACAACATTCTGCGCCACAACGGCGTTCCACTCGGGAAAGCGGATTATCTAGGTGCGGTAAATATGCGTCTGGAATAGCCGCACAACATGTAGTCAAAAGCGACACACCAAACCTTGAGAGCGCATTATTTTTAAATCAAGGCCTTGATCTCAGCCGCCAACATAAGTACTGTATATCCATACAGTACTTATAGGTTCGGCAATTGCCCCCTGCAAAAGAGATGAGGTCGATATGAATGCACTATTAGAACAAGCGATTCAACGCGAAGACACTTGGCTCGGCGGATTTAACTATACCGAGCTTAATGTCAGTACCTACCGACGCTGTCAAAGCACTGGCTATCAAAACTTAGACGCCGTTTTAACCGGGGGCGGTTGGCCCTTAGGCAACACCGTTGAAATGCTGAGTGACGGCTATGGCCTAGGCTCAATGGGGGTGTTTTTACCGCTGATGCAAAAGCTCGCTGACCGTAAGCAATGGTATGCCTTTATTAATGCCCCCTGCACGCCTTATGCACCCTTATTGGAAGCCAGAGGGATACCCAATGAACACGTGTTACTCGTACACCCAGAAACGAAAGAAGAAATACTGTGGAGTATCGAACAGGCTATCAAACACAACACCTGTTGTACTGTATTCGCTTGGCTCGGCAATCATCGCTATAGCTACGCTGAACTGCGCAAACTACAGCTAGCGGCAACAGAGCACGACAACTTAGTGGTCTTATTTCGCCCACTCCAGGCGGAAAACGAACACGCACCAGCGTGTCTTCGCCTAAAAGTGACCGGCTATCGCGAATTTGAAATCGTAAAACAGCGCGGCGGCAAACAGCAAATTCGGGTAGACTTACCCGCAATAGACGATTTACCCGATCAGCCTCAATTATGGGAACTGCCCGTTAATACACGACAGCCCCAATTAATCACGCTGGCCTACCCTTAAGAGACCTACATGAGCGATCAGTGGCTAACAGAATACGGAGTAACTCTCGGCGTTGGCGCACTGATCTTATTCATGATCTTTATCGTTTGGGATTTAGCAAAACGCAGCGACGCGGGTAAATTCGGCACTATGATTCTGTACATCGCTCTAGCCATGGGTATCTTTGGCTTCGTTATCAAAATCATCATCGCCTATTTACTCGAGAACGCAGCGGCCTAACCCTATTTGGGGTTTAAATGAGCCTGTGGCTGTGCTTTCGCTTCTCCCAGTGGCCCCTTGATAGCCAAACACAATCGTCTGATCCAGCGGTCGTGGTTGAAAAACAGCGCGTCATTGCCTTCAATACCGCCGCCCAAAAACTGGGGATTACGTTTCAACAAACCCAGGCGCATGCACTACAGTTGGCAGCCGAAACCACACTCGCCACACTTGAACGAAACACTCAACAAGAGCACACGTGTCTAGAACAATTACACGCATGGGCCTATCGCTACACTTCAACGGTATACAGCGATTTTGGCGCAAACCTGTTACTGCGGATCGATCAAAGTCTACGTTTGTTTCGCGGTTTAGACACTTTACTTAAACACATTCAAATTGACTTTTCGCATCACCCCTACACCCACAATCTGGGCTTAGCCCATTCACCTATAGGAGCGTGGTTGGCCACTTATCTACCTCAGGAGCAGGCCTTAAGCGAAAATACAGACACAGAAAAATTGGGTGGCCTAAATATCGCTTTACTTCAAAACCGCCATCCTAAAGATACCAAAGCTCTCCAACATGTCGGAATTCACACTCTAGGCACGCTATTTGATCTGCCGCTAGAAGCGCTCCGCAAACGTATCTCCAAACACTTTGTAGAAGACATCGAACAGCTAAAAGGATTACGACAAACCATCATCTCTGACTACCACCTACCGCCCAGCTATCATGACCGCTATCGATTTGGTTACGACGTCAGCGATACCAAAGAACTTTGGCCAGGCATCAATTACCTATTGGATGGACTCAGCGCCTTTCTGCAAAAAACGCAGCACCGCACCAGCCAACTAACTTGGCATCTACATGGTATACACCGCTACCGCGAGAGCTTCACATTACGTAGTAGCCAACCACACATACAGGCAAGCGCTTGGCTCGCTCTGATGGCTATACGCCTTGAAACACTCACCCTCAAAGAGACCATAGAAACACTCAGCTTGGAGTGCAGCGAACTTGAGACATTACAAAATGACACGAGTGACCTGCTCGGCAACCATCAAAGCAAACCAAAATATGCTTTAACGGACCATCTACGCACCCGACTCGGCCACCAAGCGGTTCAGTACATCCGCGTACGCGATGAACACATCCCCGAATACGCTCACCAGAACAGCACCGAAAAACCCTCTAATGCCCACAGGCCTCAAACCCATTCGAGGATCTCTCCCAATCGACCGATTTGGCTGCTCTCTCCACCGGTAACAACACAGTCACGTAAAGCTAAAGAGTGGATACATGGCGAACTGACCCTCATGCTCGGACCCGAGCGAATCGAAGACTACTGGTGGGAGCACAGCCAGTGCCGCGATTACTACATCGCCCTAGATGAACAGCACTATCGCTTTTGGGTGTTTCGAGATCGCCATACTCAGGAGTGGTTTTTACATGGTATTTTTGATTAGTGTGATGATGATGGTTGGTGGTTGGTGGTTGGTGGTTGGTGGTTGGTGGTTGGTGGTTGGTGGTTGGTGGTTGGTGGTTGGTGGTTGGTGGTTGGTGGTTGGTGGTTGGTGGTTGGTGGCGTATTTTAACCGCTCCCCATCGCCGGTATTTTTCGACTCCGGATCACTCGATCCTCCGGATTTCCTTCACTTGCTCGCAAGCTAAGTGGCTCGCTTGCGAGCCACTGGATCTCGCTCGACGCGCTCAGCGAGCGATTTTTATCGTCGCTGAAAAACACCGGCGCAGGGTCGCTCGATTCAGCGCGAGATTTGTATATCGGCGCAAGAGAACCAGCGCAAAATCTAGACAGGAAGTATAAAATATCAAGTGGCGTATAATTTAAAAGAAACTACGCCAACCCTTTAGGAACCCACACATAACCGCTCTGAACATCTCCGAAACAATACCCCTCAACACCAGTAGCGTATAAAGCTGCAATATAGAGGCACATCAACGCATCCAGGGCATCTTCGTTATCCTTCACTGCGCTGCCCTTCA
>JAUHWV010000221.1 GCA_030427335.1 Gammaproteobacteria bacterium
GGCGACTTCATCCAAAAACGACTGCTCGGCGCCCGCCATAAAGTTCGAGCTCGGTGCTCGGTAGGCGCCCACTGTAATGTTCGATTCGATCGTCGTATCTTCGGCTAAGTAGTTATCGACAGCGCCTGCAGGGAACCGATTTGGGAACAATGGGGATTCAGGTATCCCAGTGGCTTTAATGTGATAGCCGGTCAAATTGTTGTTCGCATCGAGCGCAGCGCGCATCGTGACTTCGTAGGTGGGTCGATAAACCCCCGTCGTCATATCGTCTTCGCGCGAGTAGGTGAGTAACACGGGCGCTTGTATTTTCTGCGAGATAAGCGCGGCTTCCACTGCGAAATGCAAATACAGGCGGCGCCCAAAACCGCCGCCCATACGGGTCATGCGCATTTCGACCTTTTCTTTGGGCAAGCCTAAATGTCGAGCCACGCTATCGTGAATCAAGATCGAACCTTGGTGTGGGCCGATAAGGGTGGCCTCTTGGGCTTTTACGTCGGCAAAGAAGTTCATGGGCTCCATGGTGTTATGAGCCAAAAACGGGGCGCTGTAGGTACGTTCGATTACTTGAGCGGCATTGGCAAATGCGGCGTCCGGATCGCCATCGCGGCGTCTTTCAATCAAAGGGCCGGCTAGCGCTGATGCCATAGCAGCTCTGTGACCGCTGGTGCTCTCTAACCCGGCAGGCACGAATTCGCGTTTTACCTTGCTCGAGAAGAAGTTTAAGTTATCGAACTCGTACTCCGGCATGGGTTTCCACGACGCCTGAACGGCCTTTTTGGCTTTCATTACGCGCCAGGTGGAGTCGCCGACGATTGCAATGATCTCGGGAAACGCACATACGTCGCTGAAACCACGCATGAAACCTTCTGGGTATAGCCGGATTGCAAAGGCATCGTCTATACCCGGCATGGCTTTTATGGATTCAGCGTCAAAGGTGTCGAGGGTTAACCCGAAGGCGGGTGGATGAACAATGCCCGCGTAGCGCATACCCTCTGCTCGCTGGTCGATACCGAATAAAGGCGTTCCACTCACAATGTCTTCCGCAACTAAGCTCTTCTTTGATCGCCCGATGAGCTCAAAGTCGGATTTATCTTTTAGTTTGACCTCTGCGGGGATGGGCAGCTGGGACGCCGCCTTCGCAAATTCGCCATAGCTTGCAGTTCGGCCGCTGGCATGACTGAGCGTGGAGTCCTTAGTGGTAATCTCGCTTGCAGGTACGCCCCATGCTTGTGCAGCCGCTTGTTTTAGCAGATGTTTCGCTGTGGCGCCGGCAAGACGCAGGCCGCCCCAGTTTGAGCTGACCGACCAACTGCCCCCGGTTATTTGACGCGGGTATTTTTCAGCATCATTGGGTGCCTGAACGGCAATAATATCTGACCAGTTGGCGTCGAGTTCTTCTGCGACAATCATTGGGAACGAGGTCATTGTGCCCTGCCCGAAGTCGGGATTCTGCACTTTTACCTCGATGCTCCCATCAGGGTTGATCGACAATACCGCATTGAATTCGAACCAATCGTCGGGTGCGGTCATCCCCACTGCGAGCGCGCGTGGTGCAGCAGAGAGGTTAAAGGTGAGTGCCATGCCGCTGGTGGCAGCAAGGCTTTTAATAAACGTTCTGCGAGAGAGGCCAGTCTTGATGGTATTCATACTATGCCTCCTGCGCCAATTTTGCGGCCGCCGTATGAATCGCTTCCTTGATTCGGACGTAAGTGCCGCAGCGACATAAATTTCCGGACATCGCGGCCTCGATCTCTGCATCGGTTGGTGCAGCATTAACTGCGAGTAATGAAGCGGCGCTCATGATTTGTCCCGCTTGACAATAACCGCACTGAGCGACGTCGTGTTCAAGCCAAGCTTGTTGAACGGCATGTTTTGCGCCCACATTCTGAGCCAAGCCTTCGATCGTGGTTATGGTGCTTTCGCCAATCGCGCTTACAGGAATTTGACATGAACGGACTGCATTACCGTTCAGATGTATGGTGCAGGCTCCACAGGCGCCAGCACCGCAGCCAAACTTGGTACCTAACATGTTAAGAGTGTCGCGTAGCACCCAGAGCATAGGGGTGTCGGCATCGGCTTCTACCCGGTGTTTTGCGCCGTTCACGGTCAGCGTGTAGGTTGGCATGGTGACTCCTTAATTAGAGCTTTGAGTGAGTTTGTCGCTGTCTTATTACAGCCCGATATTACGGTTTGGATTCAAAAGGCTCAAATATAAAGCGGTCATCCTCGAACGCCTTGAACTCGAGTGCATAGCCATTATTGTCAAAAAAGAACATGGTGTCTTGCTCTCCCGGTGTGCCCTTAAAGCGGCGGTAGGGCTCGATAACAAATTCGACATTTCCGCGTAGGCGCTCAGCCAATGCGTCGAAGTCCGCCGGCTTTAATATGACCCCGAAATGAGGCAACGGAACTTGGTGCGCATCCACGGGATTGTAATACTTCGGGAGGGTCTCGCCGCCACATACATGAAAAACGACTTGATGCCCGAAAAAATCGAGATCAACCCAAGAGCTATCTTCGCGGCCCAGGCCGCAGCCCAAAATCTCAGTATAAAAGGTTTTCGTTTGCTCTAGATTTGCGCAGGGGAACGCCAAGTGGAAAGGCCGGATCATTTATTTGTCTCGTGATCTAGAAAGAACACTACGTTATATCGGACTGGAAGTCGTGGCAAGAAGACCTGCCGTGGCTTTTAACAGTTGGTTTAATACCTCACGATTGGAGCTGATCGGGTTGTACAGGTTTGGCTTGGGTGAGTGCCGCTGAGCCTCCATCGATGAACCCGCACTGCACAATTCAGCATTGTTTCACCAGGCGAGACCTTCGCTTTGGAAGGGAAAAACAAAGGGTGTTTGTGAACCAAGATGCGGTTTCTTTTTTGCGATCTTATTGCTTGACGCTATTTTAATAAGAAGGTAAGGTGGCCTGACCACTTTACCAGTGGTGGGGTGATGTACATAAAAAATCCCAAACCGCAGGATAAAAATATAATTTATTTATCGGGAGTGAGCGATGAAATCAATTCAAAAACGTTTAGTTGGTGCGACAGCTTTGGCGGTAATGACCTTAAGTGGGGCGGCTGCAGCGCAAATGCAACTAGAAGAAGTAGTGGTAACAGCACAGAAGCGCGCTGAAAGTGCGCAAGACGTTCCGGTTGCTCTGACCGCCATCAGCGGTGAGTCAATCGAAAATATGGGCATTGGTAATATGGGCGATTTGACCCAGATGTCGAGCTCGCTAACCATTCAAGAATCAGGTAACCGTAACGAAAGCCCGGTATCTATCCGCGGTATTGGTACCTTCTCGTACGCTATCGGTGTTGAGCCTTCAGTGTCAGTCATTATCGATGACCTGCCTGTTGCAACGACCGGTCAGGCCTTTGCTAACTTGGCTGACGTTGAGCGCGTTGAGGTGCTGCGTGGCCCGCAAAGTACGCTGTTCGGTAAAAACGCCTCTGCCGGTGTGATTAATATCGTTACTAAAAATCCGTCTGAAGAATTTGAAGGTTCGGTTGAGGTTACCGGTGCGGACGACGATTACTATCGATTTGCTGGTTCGGTTTCGGGCCCGATCAGTGATTCAGTTGGTTTCCGCTTGAACGCCTACTACGATGATTTTGGCGGGAATATTGAAAACGCC
>JAUHWV010000222.1 GCA_030427335.1 Gammaproteobacteria bacterium
CGCTGGAGGCAGGTGATGCGGTAACCTTGATTAAAGATCTGAAAGTCAAAGGTTCATCGTCAACAGCGAAAATCGGCACCAAAGTAAAAATTAATCGTTTGCTTGAAGGTGATCACAATATCGATTGCCGAATCGATGGTATTGGGGCCATGCTTTTGAAATCTGAGTTCGTTAAGAAAGCTTGAGTGGAGCCAATAGGCCACACTGCTCTAAAAATACACTGCGTTTTAGGGCGTTATCGCTAAGCGAATAACGCCTCTCCATTTGCCAGCTTCCACAAGTTCGATTTGCTTTGCAAGCTTCCACAAGAAAGACCCGTGAAATGGAGACGATGCCTGAGGTGAAGCGCGCTTGGTGGGCTCCAATTAAAGCGCTGCTAGTTTGCTGCAGTGGCTTGTCAGATCCAGCTCTGGTTTGTGAGCAGTAGACGAAATGCCCATCATCCCCAAAAGGGTGTGAAATACATTATCGTGCGACGCGAGGGTCGGCTCTGTGAACGGCGCTAGGCAGTCTCGTAGGCTTTCGGCGTGGTGGTTGGTCCAGACCCACATCGGTACGCGTGTTTGAGCTTCCGGCGCAAAGCGGTAAGGTAGACCGTGCAGGTAAACGCCCCCGTCACCGAGTGATTCGCCGTGGTCCGACACATAAACTACGGTCGAGTCCAAGTTAGTCGCATCAACCAGTTCGATAATTTTAGAGTTTATGTAATCGCTGTAAGCAATGGTATTGTCGTACGTGTTAATTAGCTCTTGGCTTGAACAGTTCTGGATATCGCTCCGCGGGCAGTCAGGGGTGTAGATGCGATACGCATCGGGATAACGTCGATAGTAGGTGGGGCCGTGTGAGCCTATTTGATGCAGCACGATAAGCGCATCTTTGTCGGGCAATTGATTGAGTTTAGCCTGCAGCCGCTCGACCAGGATTTCGTCGAAGCAATAGTCACCATCGCAAAGAGGATTCGACGTATCGGTATCGATTCGTTCATAGTTCTGGCGCAGGCACATTCCTTTGCACGAACTGTTGTTGTCAATCCACGTGACATCCATGCCGCTATCTTGTGCGAGGTCAAGCAGGTTTTGGCGGTTTTTGGCTGAGTTTGATGAGAAATCGCTTCGAGTCAAATCCGAAAACATACAGGGAACCGACACGGCGGTGGCTGTTCCGCAGCTGATTACATCTTTGAAGTAGACGGGCTGAAATGGCGCTGTGTATTGATTTGTGTCACGCGCGTATCCGTTGTAGCCAAAGTGATCAGCTCGCGCGGTTTCACCTACGATCATGATCGTTAGGCGAGGTTTTTCGTGGCCTTTTTTATCAAGGATTGGCGCCGAATCCAATACCACGAACTCTTGCTGATCCGTAATTAGCTGATTTCTCCAGTAATCGTAGGTGTTATCGACCCATTCGAAGGGTATGATCTGTCGTTTAAGTTCGGGGTTGTTGCGCGCTGTTGCAGCAAACTCAGCATAGCAACTCAGCGTGAGCGCAATCGCTACGGCCAGCGTCGCGCCGGTGGCCATGAATCGTTGTGTCAGCTCCTTAAAGACTGAGCTGTATTCTACTTTCACCGGCCACAGCCATCCGACGGTAGAAATAATGAGAATCCCCAGCGTAACCACCGTCGATGTCGACAAGTAGCTCGTTGCCTCGGAAGAGTCGGTTTCGAACACGTTTTGAATCATCGTATAGTCGAAGACGACACGGTAGTTGATCTGCGCGTAGAGAACGGCACTTGATACGATATACAGGATCGTTAGCACCCATTTTTCGGTGCGAGGCCAAAGCGTTAAGCTCAAAAAAAGCTGCAGTAGGGCAAACAGGAGTGCAGGAAGTGCCAGTAAAAATAGGACGCTGGTGTTTTCGGTTTGAGCCGCCGCGTGGTAACTCGCACCGAGGAAGGGGTAATTAAAGATAACCAGAAAAATCAGTGCATTTAACGCAATAAAAATCCGGCTGTTAATCTGTGTCTTGGTGATCTTGAACATGTGTTACGCATTTGGTCTAACATAATGTAGGCCAATTATGACATTCACATCTTAAATTAAACTTAGCTAGCGATGCGGTTAAATATCCATGTTCTGAGCTGATATCCAAGTTATAATTGAAGGCTACTAGATTGAAGGACGCATAGTATGGCAACGTTACCGTTATCGGGAATAAGAGTAATTGAAATCGGTCAGCTGGTAGCAGGCCCATTCTGCGGTACTTTGCTCGGTTATTTTGGTGCCGAGGTCATTAAGGTTGAGCCCCCTGGAAAAGGTGATCCATTGCGAGGATGGCGCGCGCTGGACGAGACGGGTACGTCCTATTGGTGGTACAGCATTGCGCGCAACAAAAAATCGGTTACGGCGAATCTGCGGTCAGAAGAAGGTCGAGCCGTTGTTAAGAAGCTAATTCAATCCGCCGACGTCGTTATCGAAAATTTTAGACCGGGAACTATGGAAAAGTGGGGGCTTGGCCCCGACGATTTCAAGGAATCAAACCCGGGCTTGGTTTATACCCGAATCTCTGGGTACGGCCAAACCGGCCCGTTGGCTACACGCCCTGGCTACGCTTCTGTCTCAGAAGCCTTCAGTGGTTTTCGCTATGTCAATGGATTCCCGGATCGCCCACCAGTGCGACCGAACCTGAGTATGGGAGATTCTCTGGCCGGTCTTCACGCGGCGTTCGGTACCCTATTGAGTCTCTTGCATCGAGCGCGGAATAACGAGCCTGGCCAGGTGGTTGATATCGCGATTTACGAATCGATGTACAACTTAATGGAGTCTGTCGTTCCAGAATACGTAGCAACCGGTGATATTCGTGGACCATCCGGTTCTACCATCACGGGAATTGTGCCAACCAATACCTATTTATGTTCGGATAACAAGTACGTCGTGATCGGTGGTAACGGCGATTCGATCTATAAACGTTTAATGCATGCGGCCGGTTATCCTGAACTGGCAGAAGACCCGCGTATGGCTGACAACGCGGGGAGGGTAGAGTACGAACAAACGATCGATCACGCTCTGGCGGCTTGGACGTCCTCTATTAGCTCGGTCGAGGTCTTGCGTATTTTGGCCGAGGCAGATGTGCCGTCTGGGCCAATGTACTCAGTTGAAGACATGTTGGAGGATCCCCAGTATCAAGCGCGGGGCATGTTTGAAGAGGTTCCGGCGGGCGATAAGACGGTAACCATTCCCGCGATCATGCCACGCCTGAATTCGACTCCGGGTCAGACACAGTGGGCTGGGCCTGGCGCGGTGGGAGATGACACCGATGCAGTTTATGCCGAGCTCGGCTTGAGCAAGGATGAACTGCAAAGTCTGCGCGCTAACGGAGATATCTAGTGAGCGATGCTGTTATTCTTAATGAAGTAGGCCTGCGAGATGGCCTGCAAAATCAGGCTACTATCGTAAGCACGAAGGACAAGCTTAAGCTTCTGAGTTTACTTGAACAAGCAGGCCTAACTCACATAGAAATAGCCAGTTTTGTTCATCCAAAGGTGGTGCCCCAAATGGCCGACGCCGAAGCCGTGGTGAGCGGGGTGGATTTAAACTCGAAGCGTTACAGCGGATTGATTCCTAATTTAAGAGGCTACGAGCGTGCCAAGCTTACGGGATTACGCGAGTTTGGGCTCATTATGTCGGCCTCA
>JAUHWV010000223.1 GCA_030427335.1 Gammaproteobacteria bacterium
CTATCATCCTCTCGCCCATAACCTCTCGCATGATCAGCTAAGGGGAATGCTCCGTGATTTACAAACACTGATTAATCGAACGAGCGATCAATGTCAGGGGCATAAAGCATTTTTGTCATCTTGTGGAGTCTCATTCGATGCATAAATGGTTTGCAATCCTCATGTTGAGCATCGTTTTTTCGGTATCTAGTGAAGCTAATGAACAGATTCGAATCGAACCACCCAACTGGTGGGCAGACATGGCCCATGGCGAAGTGGAATTGATGGTCTACGGCGAAAACGTTGCCGATAGCAAGATAAGTATTTCAGGCTCTGAGTCGGTTAAGCTCTTGCGTACCGAGACCACGGATAACCCAAATTACGTTTTTTTGGCACTAAGTGTTCCCGCTAAGCCGGTGACGGTGGAGTTTCATTTCAAGGGTGTGCTTGATGCCGAGGTTGAATATGAGTTCAAAGCTCGCGATCCAAGTACCAAAGCGGGACGCGGCTTCGATGGATCAGACTTAATTTATTTGATTACACCGGATCGTTTCGCCAACGCCGAGCCAGCGAACGATATTGTGGCCGGCATGCGCGAAATGGAACTTGATCGAAGCGAGCCTTATGGCAGGCATGGCGGGGACTTGGCCGGTATTCGCCAGCATTTGGATTACATCGAAAGTTTGGGCGTGACCCAAATTTGGATGAATCCGGTACTGGAGAACGATCAGACAGAGAGTAGCTATCATGGCTACGCCATAACCGACCATTACGCCATCGACCCTAGGTTTGGTGATTTGGCCGATATGAAAATGCTGGCCAGAGAAGCGCAAGAGCGCGGTATCGGCTTTATATGGGATGTGATCCCGAATCACATCGGGGTGCACCATTGGTGGTTATCCGATCTGCCGGCGAAAGATTGGTTGAACTATCCCGCGGCGCGCACTAAAACCAATCATCGTCGCGAGTCGGTTCAAGACCCTTATGCTATTCCCTCTGATAAGGAGGGGTTCCAAAGCGGCTGGTTTGTGGACGCGATGCCGGATCTCAATCAGCGCAATGCCCATCTGGCGCGCTATTTGATACAAAATACGATTTGGTGGATAGAAACCCTAGAGCTATCGGGTCTTCGCGTGGATACCTACCCCTACTCGGATAAGCCTTTTTTGACCCAGTGGAACGCCGCTCTGAAAGCGGAATATCCCGATCTAAACAGCGTGGGTGAAGAGTGGTCTATGAACCCCGCGATCATAGCCTACTGGCAAGAAGGTAAACTGAACTCTGATGGCTACCTTGGATCCTCACCTTCCTTAATGGATTTTCCGCTGAATCAGGCGGTGTTAAAGGCGGTTGCGGAAAACGAGGCATGGAATACCGGGCTCACCCGAATCTACGAAACACTTGCGAGCGATTTTCTCTACGCTGACCCCGACAATCTCGTGATTTTTCCCGATAACCACGATATGAGTCGAATCTTCAGCCAGGTTGGCGAATCCATTCCGGCCACCAAAATGGCTATGGTTTTGTTTGCGACGCTCCGCGGTATGCCTCAGGTGTTTTACGGTACGGAAATTCTAATGCACAACCGGGGCACTGAATCGCATGGTGTCATTCGCAGCGATTTCCCTGGTGGCTGGCAAGGTGATCCAGTCAATGCCTTTACAGGCCAAGGACTCTCGCCTGAGCGGCTCGCGTTCTTGGAATGGTTTAAGCAACTCTTCAGTTGGCGCAAAGGGCAGGATGCTGTGCACCGAGGTGATTTCAAACACCGTGCGCCACAAGATGGTGTCTATGTTTACGCTCGTGTACTGGAGGATCAATCCGTGCTCGTGATCCTTAACAATGCGAGCGAGAATCGTGAGATCAGTCTCAAAGAGCTTCACGAACTTGCGGCTGCTTCTGAGTGGAAAAATGTATTTACTGCCGAGCGCCTTGATGGCGAGTCGTCGGTTAGTGTGGATTCGAAGTCGTTTTTGATTCTTGAGTCTGTCTTGAACTCGTTTTAGGCAAATCGTATGTACCGATTTAGCTTGGGTAAAAGGTGCGCTGTGCGTTTGATTCGATTTATTTTTACATGTGTTATCAGTTTGATTGGCTTAAAAAGTGGGCTGGTCGCGGCGGAGGCCCTTCGACTGACTTCGCCTGATGAGCGCATAGTAGTGGAGTTAACAGACCGTAATGCCCGACCCGAGTATCGGGTGGAGTTCAATGGGGTGGAGGTAATTGCTTCGAGTGCCTTGGCATTGACCTTCGATGAACTCGCTCCCTTGGGCGAAAACGGAAGGTTTGGTGCTGTTCAACGCCGCGAAGTTCGTGATTCCTGGGAGCAGCCATGGGGTGAGAGTCGGCTTGTAGAGGACCATTTTAATGAGCTCAGCGTCAGCTTTGTGGACAGCGCGAATCACTCACAGTTCGATCTGATATTTCGGGCATTTGATGACGGTATCGCTTTTCGCTATCGGGTGCCCGAGTTAACGCAAGAGCCGGTAACACTCATTTCTGAAGGCACGCAATTTGTATTCAAAAATCCTGAGCGGACTTCGGCTTGGTGGATACCGTCTCGGGAATGGAATCGTTATGAGTATCTCTATTCTAAAACGAAGCTGGCAGAGATCGGTTTGGTGCATACGCCGCTGACACTGCGCCAGTCTAGCGGTGTGCATGTCAGCATACACGAGGCGGCGTTGGTGAATTATTCTGCGATGTCACTCAAGCAGGAACGCACGGGAACCTTAAGTGCCGACCTTGCGCCGTGGAGTGATGGTGCATTGGTCAAAGCGACACTACCCATGGTAACGCCCTGGCGCACAATCCAGATCGCTGATTCAGCGATCGGCTTATTGAACAGCCCGTTAATCCTCAATCTTAATGAGCCCAATGTATTAGGTGATGTCGATTGGGTTAAGCCGGGTAAGTACGTGGGCATTTGGTGGGCGATGCACATAAACGCCAAGACCTGGGGCAGTGGGGACAGCCACGGTGCGACTACAGAAGAAGCCAAACGTTACATTGATTTTGCGGCTGAATACGGGTTCGACGGAGTCCTGGTCGAGGGCTGGAATGTTGGCTGGGATGGAGACTGGTTTTTCAACGGTGAGGTGTTTTCATTCACTGAGGCATATCCCGATTTTGATATTGCGGAGGTGAGCCAATACGCAGTTGAGAGAGGGGTGCGGCTCATTGGTCACCATGAAACCTCGGGTAATGTGACGAACTATGAACGCCAGATGGAGGACGCATTCGCGCTCTATCAAGCCCTCGGTGTCACTCAGGTGAAAACGGGTTACGTTGCCGATGGAGGTGATATCGTTCGCCACACTGACCAAGGCCACAGGCGCCTGGAATGGCACGATGGTCAATATATGGTGGAGCACTACCTGAACAATGTGGCAACCGCGGCCGAGTACGGCATTAGCATCAATACACACGAGCCGGTAAAAGACACAGGGTTGCGCAGAACGTATCCTAACTGGTTATCTAGAGAGGGCGCCCGCGGTCAAGAGTTTAACGCCTGGGGCTCACCGCCGAATCCGCCCAGCCACATACCCACATTAGCATTTACCCGCTTACTCGCCGGGCCAATGGATTTTACTCCGGGTATCGTCGATATGACCTTCAATGGGCTCGATGGCTGGAACCGACCG
>JAUHWV010000224.1 GCA_030427335.1 Gammaproteobacteria bacterium
GAGGAGTGCTTCCAAAAATAAACCGGCTGATGTGTGCAGTAGGCTTAGGGCCAGTCGCTGCGGTTGACCAATGAGTGTCTCTAGATCTGCTCTGTCTCCATGTTGGTTAACGCTCAGCGAAGGTCTAGTGTGAATGGTAATTAGATAGTTCTCGCCAACGAATAATGACAGCTGCAGGGGTTTGAAATGCAGGTTCTCGCTGAGCTCGGTAAGCCCTCTAAAAATGATAAAAGTGTGATCCTCAAACCATTCTACTTTCGGGGGGTGGCGATCGCGCGCGACATCCTTGATGGCGAGTTCGTGACAGTCGAAGGATTTGAGTAAGGCGCTGGTCGAATCGTCTATGGCCTGTTCAATGTCGATCCAGAGCCAGCCGCCGTTCTGACGCCATGCATCGATTAAACTGGCGTCGCCTGTTTGAATGCCCTTGCTTTGTGCAACGTATCGAACTGAAATCATAGCTTGCCTTGTTTTTTTAATGCTGTCGTTGCAGTAGCCAAGATAGCCAAATTGAGCCGAATAAGAGATCACCCGAAGCCAGCAGAGTCGGTCGAATTGAAATATCACCCGTCATTGTCAGAGGGGCGGTAATCATAAAAATTCCGATCTTGCCCGCCGCGGCAACGGACAAGAGCGGTTTGCTGATTGTTGGTTGTCGCGCCAGCCAAGCGTAGCTCACGCCAAAAACCCCGACGACGTAGGAAAATAAATAGGCGTATAGGCGTGGCGTATCTGAGGGGAGCTCAAATAAAACCCCCAACCTGTGTTGTGGGAAAGCAAGTGCGTAGGCGGCGATCAAATTGAAGCCGCTCGATATCCAAAGCGTTTTTCGAGTAATCGTTTCTAGCATGCTGTTTGTCTTTTGTTGTTATTGTCGTAACAAGACTAATGGATTGTGTAAACCAGGCCTAGTTTTTCTTAGGGGTTAAGTCGAAGGGCTTACATGATCCGCCCTGCGGGATATCGACCTATTGATCTGATGGGGTATGCGCGCGACACTTGAGGTTGTTAGCAATGACCCAATCCGTATCTTGGAGCAGTGTTTTATGGAGCGAAGTGAGTTTTCGGTATTAGATCTGAGTCAGGTTTCGGCATTCGATTGTGAAACGGACGTCATAGTCTGCGGCTTCGGCGGAGCGGGCGGTTCTGCCGCGCTTGAAGCCGCACGGGCGGGTGCGTCGGTTATTCTTTTTGAGCGCGCTAGTGGTGCGGGCGGCTCTACGGGAATGTCGAGTTGCGAGATGTACTTGGGTGGTTCCGGCGGCACGGCTTTGCAAAGGACGCTGGGTTTTGAAGATTCCACCGAGAACATGATCAACTATTTGATGAAGTCCTGCGGTGAGCGTGGCGACCCCGAAAAAATACGCCTCTATGCCGAAGGGGCGGCTGCCCATTTTGAGTGGGTTAAATCTTTGGGTGTGCCCTATAAAGAGGCCGTCATGCTCGACCGTGAGGTGGTGCCGCTGACAGATGAATCCCTATTGTTTACCGGTAATGAACGCACGCTTGAGTTTATGGATGCGGCAAAACCCGTACCGCGCGGGCATGTGCCTTCTCACGAGGGCGATTTCGGCGGGCGGATTTTTATTGATGCCTTGACCCAGGCCTGCGTTGACGCGGGTGTCGATGTTCAATACGACTCCCGAGTAATGCATTTGGTTGTCGATGACGGCACCGTAGTGGGAGTGGCCGTGAAACAGGATAATCAATTGAAGTACATCAAGGCGCGCAAAGGGGTGGTGCTGACGTCGGGCGGCTTCATCATGAATGATGACATGCGCAAGCGCTACCTCCCTTGGAACCATAAATGGGCCACGCCCTATGGCAACCCCTTTGACATGGGTGATGGTATTCGCTTGGGGCAAGCCGCAGGTGGGTACACCATCAATATGGACGAAGCCTTTTTATCGCTCCCCATGTACCCGCCGGCCAAACTTACCTACGGCTTATTGGTGAATGAGCGCGGAGAGCGGTTTGTGAACGAAGACGCCTACCTAGCCCGGTTAGCGCATTTTGCGAGTGTGCAGCCGAATCAAAAGCTCTACCTACTGTTGGGGGCGGATGATTTTGATCACCCCATGTACATAGAGCGCTTGGATGTCGTGGCGACGGGTGACTCCATAGAGGAGCTCAATGCCGAGGCCGGTATTTTCCCCGAGGGCGCGCTGGCGCAGACGGTAGCGTATTTCAATGAGCACGCTCGGCAGGGCCGCGACCCAAAATTTCGGAAGGCGCCCGAGTGGATCAAGCCTCTGGAACAGGGTCCCTTTGGCTTGCTCGATCTCTCATTCGATCGGCAAACTGCGGTAATCATGCCCGGAACCAAGGGGCCGTTGACCTTCACATTGGGTGGCCTGGACACCTTGCCAACAGGCGAGGTAAAGCATTGGAATGGGGGTGTGGTCAAAGGCTTGTATGCGGCGGGCCGAGTCACCGCCGGTTTACCAAGATCATCCGAAGGCTACGCCTCGGGCATGTCGGTGGGGGACGCGACATTTTTTGGGCGCTTGGCGGGTAAGCAGGCGGCATCGAACTGAGTTTCACCAAGGGTTCGGAGCGCACTCCGACCCACTGCTAGAAGCCATGGTTTACTTGGACATGGAGATGTACCCGTGCGGTTTGTGACGAGGGAGTTGGAGTACACGCCGCCCCTTCGGTTGACCGTCCGCTCCTCAACGACCAAAGTCATAGGGATGAGTTATGAAACGATTTTTAACAATAATGGGCGGATTGGTCGCGATTGCACTTATCGGCTTGCTGGTTCGCAGTGTCCAAGTTTCGCAGCCACTGTTTGATGAAAGCGTGGCCGAGGTGCCAACTGAGGCGCTGCAGGTTGCGCCCTTGTCGGATGCGATTACGCTCGCAAAATCAAAACAGGGTGCTGTGCTGTTGGTTGTGGCCGCCAGTTTGGATGGTGTATTGGCCGTGAATCTGACCGAGGCTTTGGCACTGCCGGAGGCCGACACCCTAGAGCTTTACCGCGCCGCCGGACCCTCTCAGATTCGTGAGGCCTTGGATCAAGAGACGATGCCATTCTCATGGGAAGCCTTAGGGCTTCCTTATCAGGCGCAACCACAAGCGATTGCCGCGGGCACTAATTTTGCGGCGCACGCGGCCGAAGTTGGGTTGGAGGAGGGACCGTTTTTGTTTCCCAAATTCAGCGCCGCCACAGCATGGAATGCGCCTCTTGAGCAAAGTGCGCGTCTAGACTACGAGGTCGAGCTCTGCGCAGTTCCGCTGTCCGATTACACATCAGATTCCACTGCGCCACTGGCTTTAGTGCTTTGCAACGATTTTACCGATCGTTGGGATTTGGTTCGCACCATTGATCTTGACGGTGTGTTAGGGAAAACCGGTTTTGCGGATGGCAAAAGTGGAGAGGGGCGCTTACCGGTTGGAGCGCTGTTGGTCATACCAAACGACTTCGATACTTTTGTAAACAATGTTGCCTTAGGTCTCGCGGTTAATAGCGAGCTTCGACAGCGTGGTCAAGGTGATCAGATGATCTGGAATGCCGATAGAGTGTTGGCAGAAGCCCTTAAAGACTGCGCTGATGACTACACCTATCAAGGGCGGCTCGTTTCACTCGGATCCTGCGGCAAAGTGCCGGCAGGTACGACGG
>JAUHWV010000225.1 GCA_030427335.1 Gammaproteobacteria bacterium
GGATCGGTGATTTGGGTAACGTATTCCTTGCTGCGATGGGGCCTGACGATCTATCGGGTACCATTCCCTCTATGGCGTTCGCCATGTTCCAGATGACCTTTGCAGTGATCACGCCTGCCCTTATCGTGGGCGGTTTTGCTGAGCGTATGCGCTTTTCAGCGATGCTGGTTTTTAGCTCACTGTGGCTTATCCTAGTTTATGCGCCGGTCTGTCACTGGGTGTGGGGTGGCGGTTGGCTAGGCTCAATGGGCTTGCAAGATTTCGCGGGTGGTACGGTGGTCCACATCACAGCAGGTGTTGCAGCCATTGTAGCAGCGATTGTGATGGGGCCTCGAAAAGGGTACGGCCAACAGCCTTTTCCACCGCACAACCTGACCATGACTGTCACTGGCGCCGGTATGCTCTGGGTCGGTTGGTTCGGATTTAATGGCGGATCCGCTTTGGCCGCAGATAGCGCGGCCGCCGAGGCGATTTTAGTAACCCACTTGTCTGCGTCGTCGGGTGCACTGGCTTGGATGGCGATGGAATGGGTTAAGCATGGTAAACCTTCTGTGTTGGGTATTGTTACCGGCATGGTTGCGGGTTTAGGCAGCATCACGCCTGCGTCGGGTTCAGTTGGTCCTGCCGCTGGCGTGGTGATCGGTTTGACCGGTGGCGTTGTGTGCTACTACGCGACGATGTTCATTAAGCTTCGCCTTAAAATTGATGATAGCCTTGATGTATTCCCAGTGCACGGCGTGGGCGGCATCTTGGGCACCTTGCTGGCGGGCGTATTCTGCGCTCCCTACCTTGGGATATTCTCCGGTAATGGGTTTTCCGATGGCATTAGCAGCATCGGTGGTCAGGTGAGTGTGCAAGCTATTGGCGTCGTAAGCACACTCGTGTTCACAGGCGTAGTTACCTACGTGCTACTGAAACTTGTGGATGCCCTGATCGGTTTGCGAATGGACGCTGACGATGAAACTCAAGGTCTCGACCTAGTGCTACATGACGAGCGTGGCTACGACCTATAAGGATTGGAGAGCATTGCTAGGGCGCCACTCGGCGCCCTAAATACGCTACTGGGCGAGCAGTTCATATCATTGCTTCAACTAATCGCTCGAAACTCTACCTAAACCAAAACTCTGCATTGTAGTTCGGCTTGAGTTAAACTAAACCTCATAAGGTGGCTGCACGCCTATTGATGGTGACGGCTCGCGGCATAAAACCCAGATTTGAGACGGTAGATGAAAGACGAAGATCGAATCCCTGTAGTCAACGTGGGCAGTGGCGAAAAATATCGCACCACTCAGGGTTTTACAGCGATTAAAGACGGCATCAAGAAAACCAATGTACAGGCACCGGCTTTGAAAAAACCGGATTGGTTGCGCGTGCGAGTCCATGGTGGTCCAAAGTTCCACGAAGTAAAGTCGATCGTGCACGAACATCGGCTCGCGACCGTCTGTGAAGAGGCTAAATGCCCGAACATGAGCGAGTGCTGGAGCCGAGGTACGGCGACTATCATGTTAATGGGCGAAGTGTGTACGCGGGCTTGCCGTTTTTGCTCAGTAAATACCGGTAATCCGAAGGGCTGGCTGGATCCTGAGGAACCTGCCAACACCGCGCGCTCCGTTTCCCTGATGGGATTGAAGTATGTGGTTTTAACCTCAGTCAACCGCGATGATCTTCCCGATGGCGGGGCGGGCCATTATGCCGCGTGTGTACAGGCAGTCCGAGAAGCGAACCCGGATACAGCAGTAGAAGCCCTGACGCCGGACTTTTTGGGTGATCTAAAAGCCGTTGAGGTCGTTGTCGATTCGGGCCTTCAGGTGTTTGCTCAAAACGTCGAGACAGTTAAGCGTTTGACCTATCCGGTACGTGATCCGCGCGCAGGCTATGAACAGACGCTAGAGGTGCTCGCGCACGCCAAGCAGCACAATCCAGCGGTTTTAACCAAAACCAGTTTGATGCTGGGATTGGGCGAGACCGACGCGGAGATCGAAGAGTGCCTCGATGATCTTAGAGCAGCAAATGTCGATATTGTGACGTTTGGGCAGTACTTACAGCCCACGCGCAATCATTATCCAATCGATCGTTACGTTACCCCTGCTGAGTTTGAGGCCTATCGCGAGCTCGGTTTGAGTAAAGGTTTTAGAGAAGTCGTATCGGGCGTTATGGTTCGCTCAAGCTACCGAGCAGAGCAGGTCTTGGATGGCAACAACGTGGGTTTAACAAGTGGTTAAGTGAACCACTCAAGGTAGACGAAGCGCATGGGCACTCCATTCAAAACAATTGGTGTACTGGGAAAGTCGCATGATGAAGACTTTAGCACGGTGCTGGTCGCGCTCTTGGATTTGTTGAAACAACGAGGGCACCAAATTGTTATCGAGACGCGTTTGCAGAAGGGCCTTCCCGACGATTTAGATTACGTTTTTGCTGATCGCTCTGCGATCGGGGGAATGGCCGATCTTGCCATAGTGATCGGTGGAGACGGTTCGCTATTAAGTGCGGCCAGAACGCTTGCTCGTCATGAGGTCCCGGTACTTGGGGTTAACCGCGGGCGCTTGGGGTTTTTGACGGATATTAATCCCGATCAAATTCTACACGCGATACCACTCATACTCGATGGTCACTATGAATCCGAGCAGCGATTTCTCTTGGATACCTGTGTCATACGCAATGCGGAAGTGATTGCTAAGGCCGATGCCTTAAACGATGTCGTGGTGAATTCAGGCGCCTCAGCACAGATGATCGAGTATGAACTCTATATCAACGATTTATTCGTCTACCGGCAACGTGCGGACGGCCTCATCGTCTCGACGCCTACGGGGTCTACCGCCTATTCCTTGAGTGGCGGTGGTCCGATAATGCATCCTTCACTCGACGCTGTGGTGCTGGTGCCGATGTTCCCGCACGCGCTCAGTTCACGCCCGATCGTCGTAGACGGTAATTCAACAATACGCATTGATATACTGCCCCGAAACCGGATTCATCCGCCGGTCACCTGCGATGGGCAGATGAATATGACCGCGAGACCGGGCGATTCCGTGGTGATCCAGAAAAAGCCTCATAGATTAACCCTGTTGCACCCCGTGGGACACAGTTTCTACGCGAGTTGTCGCGATAAGCTCCGCTGGAGCGCGGCCTTGGTTGATTAACCGCCGTGATGAATGACGCAGGATACGAAGCGCTTTCGCTGCAGTTAGAGTCTGAAGTTCAGTCGCTGACTAAAGTTCTGTGGTCGTTCAAGATAGGACACCGTTGGACCCACAGGGGTAACGATATTGTGCTCTGGGTGCTGCATCCTGGGCACGTTCACCTAGCGCAAAAACTGCTTGCTGAGATCCGTTTGGGGCGCAACCCCGCTCCCAAGTCATCCTCACACGTGTTGGATTTATTCGTCGTGCACTTGCGTCGTGCGCCCGTGACGCTCGCAACCATCGCGCTGGCCGTGTTCGTCTTTGGGCTTACGAGTGTCGCGGGTGTGTGGCAATTGCTGGCGTCCATGACTTACTACCCGCTGGTCGTTACCGATCAAGGTATGCGACTCGTAATGCAGGGCGCAGAGTGGTATCGGATGTTTACCCCCGCTTTGCTCCATTTTGGTTGGCTGCATTTGATTTTCAATTG
>JAUHWV010000226.1 GCA_030427335.1 Gammaproteobacteria bacterium
GGGCACTTTATTCCTAGACGAGGTGGTGGAACTGACGCCTCGAGCGCAAGCGAGTTTGTTGCGCGTGCTGCAAGAGCAAGAGTTTGAGCGGGTAGGTGACAATACCGTTCGTAAGATTGATATTCGTCTGGTTGCTGCAACGAACGAAGATCTGAGTGATGCGGTGGCCGCAGGGCGCTTTCGTTCGGATCTGTATTACCGTCTGAGTGCTTTTCCGGTTCGCATCCCCTCTCTGCGCGAGCGTAAAGAGGATATCCCGTTATTCGTTGATTTCTTCCTAAACAAGTATCAGGCGCTTTACGGAAAAAAGGTACGCGGTGTATCGGACAAAGGGCTCGAAATGCTCAAAGCTTACCACTGGCCCGGCAATATTCGAGAATTAGAGAATGTCATGGAGCGCGCTTTGATTCTGGCCGAATCGGGCGGTTACATCAGTATGGATTTGATTTTGGGGCCATCCATCGGGTCGGTGGTTGAGACCAGTCATACCTTAGATGAAGATGGCTTGCTTACCAGCAGTGATCAGAAGACCTTCGTGAAAAGCACCAAAGACATTGCCAGCTATATGCTCGATAATGAGTTGGGGCTGGAAGATCTCGAAAAGACGCTATTGCTCAAAGCCTTGGAGCGGGGCGGCGGTAAAGTCTCGAAAGCGGCCCGACTGGCCGGTATGACACGGCCCGCTTTTGCTTATCGTCTTAAGAAAAACGGAATCGAGGTATAGTTGTGAGCCTTGGTGAGTTGGCCTCTCAGTCAGTTGGTCCTTCAGTGAGTTGGTCCCTCGGTGAGCTGGTCCCTCAGTGAGTTGGTGCATGGGTGCATCGGAAGTGAGCTTAGCACTGGCTTTGCTATGCGCCCGGTGCACCACTCTCTGTCGTTTTGTTTAGCCTAGGATAGTGCGTGAGCTTCAAACTGTATAACAAGTCTGAATGTCCGTTTTGTTGGAAAGTGCGCTTGGTCGCGGCTTTCAAGGGCGTGGCTCTCGAGCTTCAAAATATCGACACAAAAAATAAGCCTGACTGCTTTCTTGTCTTGAATCCGGCCGGTACGGTTCCTGTGCTAGACGATTCAGGCGAGATTATCTGTGGTTCAGAGGAGATTGTTCGTCATTTAGCTACTGTTAATCCAAGCAACAGCAATCTCGATTTGGAGTCGGATGCCGCTTGGGCCTGGCATAAGTACGCTAACGGGGTTCTTGGCGAGGGGACTAAACAGTGGGTATTTCAACATCGCGATCGTTCGCCCGATGAGGTGGATCATGATTTGATGGCGAGCTGTAAATCCAATTGGTTGGTTTCCCTCGAGTTTATTGAATCGAAAATCGCTGGGCGGAGCTGGTTAGTAGGGCCTCAGCCCTCAATTGCGGATTGTGCTGTATTTCCCCGATTAGCCCTCGGATTACGCTACGGCTTGCCCTGTTTGGATGCATACCCCATGCTACAGGCGTGGTATGAATCATTGGCTTGCTCCACGATTGGATCGCAGGCGTCTGCCTGGGCTAAACCTTAATAAAAAACCCCGCAGACTGTCGTCAACGGGGCTATAAAAAATGGACCTTCAAAGGATGGTTGAGTCGCGTATCGCTGCAGTGACTCGATTGCTTCTATTCGTAACGATCTTTCAGAACAAAAAACGCCAAGAATAAGAGTAGGGCGCTGAAGGGGATCGCAATCCAAATGCCTTTGATACCCAGTACGCTGACCAAGCTGATGGAGCCCAGGTTAGCCGGTGCAAGCACGGTAGCTTCAAGCGCGGGATAGGCCAGAAAGAAGATGAATGCGCCTACGAGCGCGCCCACCAGCGTGAAAATGGCGTCGGTCTTGCCCTCCGAAGAGCCCACTACACAGGTTCCTGGGCAATAACCCGAAAGCGCCCAGCCTATGCCGAAAATAGCACCGCCAATGGCTACGCCCCAGATGTAGGCCGGTTTGATGCTCAGGTTTGCCAGATTGCCTAAGTCGAGCAAATAAATACCTAAGGTGCCTACGCCCATCGCGGTCATCATGAGTTTCATGATCCACATATCTTTCAGAAGTAGTGTGCCGATAATTCGGCGGTAGCTTGAGGCTCCGCCTAAGAACAAAATGGCACCAAATACACAACCGATTAAAAAGCCAATTACGAGTGTCATGATTAGATTCCTCGATTACGGTACAAGAATTTTGCGGTCATAATAGCCACTGCAAAGGTCACGGCCCCGAAAATGAACGAGCTGATCGCCATCTGCGAGATGCCGCTGATCATGTGTCCGCTGGTGCAGCCGCCTGCCAAGCGAGCCCCGAATAGCAACAAAACGCCGCCGCCAAAACAGGCGAGGTTACGTTTGAGTCGCGACGGGCCGAACTGCTCTTTCCAAAGCGCGGGCATCGAACCTTTATCTGCTTCAGGCTGTTTGCTGGCGAAGATTCGGGCCGTGATACCACCACCGACCAGCATGCCAAACACCAGCATCCAGCCGTAACCTACACCCCAGTCCTCTTTCTCACCGTACTTTTTGAGGTAGGCGTTGTTCTCAGCGAACTCGGGGTTTACTTTGTGCGCAATCGCCGCATCGGAGACAACGAACTGGGTTGATACCCCTAAGGGTTTAACCAGATAGGTTGCTACGATCAGCAACAATCCGAGCGCGACCCCGGCGACTTTCCAAGAGATAATGCCATCTTTCATACACACCCTCCTTTTTAACAATATTATGATGTTCTGATATTAGGCCGCTAAAAAAGGGGTGACAAGCGCCCCGTTTATTCGTTTACCAAGTGTAGTAAAATTCGAGTTCAAACTGGTGCATGTTCAACTCGATTGTCTGTGTTGGATCGAACATAGAGCCGCCTGTTACCGTCTCTTCTGGAGCATACATGAAGCTGAAACCCCATTCGCGATCGTTGCTCAGTTTCTTGCCCATACCAAAAGAGAAGTGTTGCTCCATAACGCCCGGCGCGAGAATGTTGAATAATACTTCGGACGGCTGGATAGGCTGGTCTCCCTTGGAGAAGCCCGCGCGGTAGGTGGTATCGCCCGCGTTGTAGGTGAATCCTAACTTGACTACGCTCATGTCATCCCAGCCAAACCCTGCGCCATTATTGCCACCCAAACACGATTCCAAATCTTTAGGAACAGGGATTGCAGCCGTGGGGCAGGCGTAAATATTCAGGCCGCTATTACCAACAGAGGCAATGTCACTGTAACCAATGCTCTCGCCATCGAGGTGTAAAGTAAGGGCGGGTGTAGCCTGAAAGCTTATGCCAACGCGCGTGCTTGACGGAATATCGAAGCCACCGCCTTCTGCGAATAAGTCGGAGTAGTCGTCGAATTCCGACATGCCAATCTCAGTTTGATGGGCAAACGCCAATGAGACAGAGTCGCTCACTTGCCAGTTGGCCCCGAATTTGAAACCAATCCCCGTGGACATGTCGTGCCCATTACCGGTCAAACTGTTTGCTGGGGCTCCGCCTTGCGCCGCGTTGGCGGCGAAGGTCTTTGTGTAACCCGTAAATGCCTCGAGCCCTTTCGCTTCGAACGCCTGGATGACCACTACCGGCGCTACGCCGATCGCAAAGGTATCGGATACTTTTTTCGCCCATGCCAATTCTACGAAGGCCTGCATTAAG
>JAUHWV010000227.1 GCA_030427335.1 Gammaproteobacteria bacterium
CTCGGTGGGTATCTTCAGTTTTCTGGTCGACGGGGTTCACCCAAGTGATTTGGGTATGCTGTTGGATCAACAGGGTGTGGCGATTCGAACGGGGCATCATTGTGCCCAACCGCTGATGCAGTATCTGTCGATTCCTGGCACGGCTCGGGCGTCTTTGGCGCTTTACAACACCAGACAAGACGTCGATCGCTTTGTAGAGGCTTTAGACAAAGCCTGTCGGCTATTTTTGTAGGAGTTAACATGGGCGTAGAAATATTTGATGCACAGGCTGCCCCCATTACGGTGACGAAAGCAGCGGGTAATCACCTTCGCAAACAGCTCACTTTAAGTGGTAAGCCAGCATTACGGTTGAGCTTAAAAGAGAGCGGCTGTACCGGCTTTATGTACGTTCTCGATGAGGTTGAAGTGGGTGAGGAAGGGGATCTGCAGTTGGAGCAGGATGGCTTTGTGCTTTATCTGGACTCCGCAGGCCTTCCCATGTTGCGTGGCACAGAACTGGACTTTGTGTTTGAGGGACTCAATCGCGTGTTGAAATTTAATAACCCCAACGTCAAAGCAGCCTGTGGATGTGGTGAAAGCTTTAGCGTGGAAGATGGCGTGACCTACTCGTGAGTAGTCAAGAGCGAACGCTACTCACCACGTCTCGCGATGTTGTCGGGCGCTTAGTGCCGGTTGGTTCGCCGGTTACCGTGCCTGCACATAGTTTCGTTACCTTAACCCAGTCGCTCGGGGGCAACTATACGGTTGTGCACGCGGGCAACATGGTTCGCATAGATGGTATTGACGCGGATGCTCTGGGTTTTGAACCTGTGCGCTTTCACTTTGACGCCTCGGAAGACGGGAGTATTAATGAGCAGCAGGTTTGGGATGCGCTTGGGACCGTCTATGACCCGGAGGTGCCAGTTGATCTCGTGAATCTGGGTTTAGTTTATCGAGTAGACATCGATCAGTCTGAAGGCAGCGTGGCGATTACCATGACCTTAACGGCACCAGGCTGTGGAATGGGCGACGTGTTGGTCGGTGATGTTAAGGCTCGGGTGGGTTGTGTACCAAATGTTCAACTTATTTCAGTGAACCTGGTCTTTGATCCGCCTTGGAACCGAGATATGATGAGCGAAGAAGCGCAATTAGCGACCGGTATGTTTTATTAGGGGGGAGCATGTCGATTACTGAGCGTGCTCAAGCGATCGAAGACGATTTGGCCTTCTTCGATTCTTGGGAAGATAAATATCGTTACATTATCGATTTGGGCAAGACGCTACCCGAGTTTGATGAAACCAAGCGAATTGACGACTATTTGGTGAGGGGCTGCCAGAGTCAAGTGTGGATAGACGCTGACATCAGCGACGGTCTGCTGAATTTAAAAGTCGACAGCGATGCTTTCATAGTTAAAGGTCTGTTGGCGGTTGTCATAGCCGCGTACCAAGGGTTGAGCCCCAAGCAGGCAATTGAATTTGATATCGATGGCTACTTTAATCGTTTGGAGTTGATTACACATTTATCTCCTACACGCGGCAATGGGTTGCGGTCCATGGTAGCCAAAATCCGCGATATTGCACTCTCTGCACAGTAGGGTGGCTAGGTCTAACGGTATGAGCGAAGCTACCTCATTTATTCTTGATTCTCGTTTAGCGGCTGATACCCATTTGGTGGGCGATTTGTCGCTGAGCCGCGTCTTACTTATGAACGATTCGCGCTATCCGTGGCTTATTTTAGTGCCTCGCGTAGCGGCTGTCAGTGAGTGGCACGAGCTCTCCGATTCGGATCAGCAGCAGTTACTTGCAGAGCAAGTTCGCACAGCTAAAATGCTTCAGTCGTTAACAGGAGCATACAAGATGAACGTTGCGGCGCTTGGCAACATGGTGCGTCAACTGCATGTTCACGTAATCGCGCGTTTCGAGGGTGACGAAGCTTGGCCAGGCCCCGTGTGGGGAGTTGGTGCGGGGCGCCCTTACGATTCGTCTAGGGCGCAGAGTTTTATAGCAGAGCTTCGTACGGGTTTAGGCCTTTAGGCCTTCTCGATCTCGGCGCCCATTTATTAGGCGAGCCCCTAGACTGACCCAGTACAGCTTCGTTAGGCGTTTCCTTAGGTAATACAGACCTGGAGCCCAGTGCGGCACGCTTGCTTAGAGCTAGAGCTAGAGCTAGAGCTAGAGCTAGAGCTTAGAGCCTAAGACAATCGACTGCGAAAATCCGCGTAGCCAAACTCTTTTACGATGCGGAGCGCGTCCGTCTCTGAGTTCCAAACGGCCAATGCAGGCAGTTTGGTGCCATTAAAGGTACTCGTTTTGACCATCGTGTAATGTGACATATCCTCAAAAATAAGGCGCTGTCCCACTTGTAGTGGCTGATCAAAGCTATAGTCGCCCATAACGTCCCCGGCCAAACAGGTTAGGCCGCCGAGTCGATAGGTGTAGGGCTTTTCATTGAGTTCACCGGATCCGGTTATCAGCGCCCGGTAGGGCATCTCCAGCGTATCGGGCATATGGCACGTCGCTGAGGTATCCAGAATGGCCTGAGGGCGATCGGTTTCTGTTACGTCCAGTACTTCGGATATCAGTACACCGGTGCCTATGGCAACCGCCTCACCCGGTTCAAGGTAGACTTGAACATCGAAGCGTTCTTGGAATGAACGGACTAATTCAACCAATCCCGTTCGATCATAGTCTTGCGTGGTGATATGGTGGCCGCCGCCAAAGTTGACCCAATCCATTTGCGGAAGAAGGTCGCCAAAGCGCGCTTCTACAGCTGCTACGGTTCGTGCAAGGGGTTCGAACGGATGCTCGCATAGCGTATGAAAATGCAGGCCTGAAATGCCATCAAGAGCCTGCTCAGTTAACTGAGATCGCGGAATCCCTAAGCGCGAGCCCGGTGCGCAGGGATCGTACAGAGGAACATCACCTTCGGAATGCTCTGGATTAATGCGAAGACCGAATGACAAACCGGATCTCTGCTCTTGCGCCCTTGCACAAAGATTTTTAAAGCGGAGCCACTGCGAACACGAGTTAAAGACGACGTGATCAGCTATTTTAAGTATCTCTGTAAGGTCTGCCTCGGTGTAGGCGGCGGAGAACACATGGACTTCACCGGGGTAGTATTCGTTTGCTAACAGTGCTTCGTGTAAGCCGCTTGAGCATGTCCCCCACAGGGTTTTTTGGTACAGGGGGGCAAGCTCAAACATCGAGAATGCTTTCAGTGCCGCTAAGACTTTGGCACCGCTTTGCTCACCGACTTCGTGCAATATAGCAAGATTCTGTTGAACCGCTATTTCATCAACAACGAAACAAGGTGAAGGAAGCCGGCTGAGATCGAGCCGGCTGAAGTCTGTGAGCATGGGGTTCATTAGTCGCTCAACTCGAAGCTATCGAGTTCAATGACTTTCCAGGGCAAGCCATAATCGTTCAAGCCCTGCATGAAAGGATCAGGGTCGAGTTGTTCGATATTAAATACCCCTTGTCCTGCCCAAGTGCCCTCGAGCATGAGTTTCGCGCCGATCATGGCCGGTACACCGGTTGTGTATGAGATGGCCTGCGATTGGACTTCTTTGTAGCAATCTTGGTGGTCTTTGATGTTGTAGCAATAAACGATCTTCTCTTTGCCGTCTTTG
>JAUHWV010000032.1 GCA_030427335.1 Gammaproteobacteria bacterium
CAGCTTAAGCCCCGTTTGGCCGGTAAGGTCACGGATCACCTTGCGTTTAAAGCTGGTTTTGGAGACAGGGTAGTTTTGGTAGTTGGAACGGTCAGGGTCGTCTGCCGTACCCGCAAGCCGATGATGGTTGCGGTGCTGTTTGGCGTAGCTGTCTAAGTGATCAAACGCCGGGCCTGCCGCTAGCCACTGGCCCACAAACTGATTGAGTGCTTTGCTCTTAAAAAAGATGTTGTGGCCGCACTCGTGCATGATCACACCTAAGCCGTGTATGCGACCGGCCAGTATGAGAGCGCCTAACGCAATCGTAATGGGGTTGGGCCATTGATGTATTGCCCAGAAAGCAAGAGCGATCATGCTCCAATTGATAAGCAAAATACGTAGAGCGGCCCAATCGTTTTTTTGATTGAGGGATTTGATTTCATCTATAGTCAGGTAATCGGTTAGTTTCATATCTTTGGTTAAGCGATTTAATTTCCATGCCCGTATATAGGTTCATCTCACACTTTTGGCTGAGTCATCTGACCGATCTTGTGCCGATGTGACCGACTCATGTGTCGGAGAGTGTAGCTCATGCACATGGCGGAGTGTACTCCGACCCCTTTGGTGGTTTAGCGGACTTTCAATCCCGACTTTAGCGTTCAACCCTCGCTCAAGGCCTTGTTGCGTGCATCGGCAGCCGCCCAGTCTTTCGGCAGCACTTTTGATACCACCAAAAAGCAGATGATTGAGGGTATGAATACAAAAGAGGTCACCGTCATCGCGTAGCGAATGGCTGTGAGATCCTCATGGCTTCCGCGGAAAACATCGATTAACCAGCCGGCGAAAGTGGGGCCTCCGCCGAGCGCGATCATGTTCAGAATAAAGAAGAATAGGGCGGTCGACATGGCCCGCATGTTGATTGGGGCCAGAGTCTGTGCGATAGCAAAGCAGGGGCCGAGATAGGCTCCCAGGAATAAAAGTAATGCGGTGCTAATTCCGAGGTGCAGCCATACCGTATCAGCCCAGAATCCCCAAATACTCAATGGAAGACAAATACCAATGGTAATCGCGGGCAGCCAACCGTAGGCCTTGATTGTTTTGGCACCCCAAGCGTCTGTGATGCGAGCCCCCAAAAAAGCGCCTCCCGCGTAGGTGGTGCCATTGATCACGCCCAGTACAATGACTAGGGTTTTGAAATCGAAGCTGGGATCCAACATCACCAAATACTTGGTCTGAAAAGCGGAGATCGCGTAAGAAACAAACGAGCCGAATGCGATACCCAGTGCCATGAACCACCAAGCGGGTATTTTAAGCAGCTGTTGTAAAGATTCTTTGAAAGGCGGTTGTTTGAGCTGTTTGTCGCCCACTTCCATGGCGCCACGTTTGGGTTCTTTGAGCACGAGTTTGACGATGATCGCCAGCGCAACTCCACTGATTCCCAAAATAACAAATATTCGACGCCAGTCTACGTCGCCCTCGCCGATAAGCGAGGCCGTTGCGAAGTAAGCTGCCATGATGCCCAGCGGGATACCCATGGAGTAAATGCCCAAGGCTCCGGCACGCTCTTCTTTGGCGTACATGTCAGAGATGATCGAGTGCGATGCGGGGCTACCACCGGCCTCACCGATTCCAACCCCCATGCGGGCTAAACCGATCTGTAAAAAGTTGTTAGCTAGGCCGGTAAGTGCAGTGAATGCGCTCCAGGTGGCCAGTGCTATGGCTAAAATATTCACGCGGCTATAGCGGTCGGCTAACCAGGCTATCGGAATGGCGACAATGGTGTAAAAGGTCGCAAAGGCTAAGCCTATTAAAAGGCCTAGCTGGGTGTTGGACAGTTCAAGGTCGGCTTGGATAAACGGTGCCAAAATACCGACGATCTGGCGGTCAATGAAGTTAAAGCCGTATACCAATGTCAGTAAAAGAAGCGCAAAGGTCCGGTAGTTTTTGCTTGAAGTCTGGCTCATGAAATGCCCTTGGAATAATTATATTGGTGCCCGTAAAACTACGTGAAGGTCGACCGAAGGGCAAGCCTTTTTGAACTTTGGGTATGTCGCGAGCTCGTCGTCGGCCCCAGTTTATTCGAACCTTGTCGCAGATCCTTTTTGTTGGCCCCGTTGCGTTCGGGCTTTGTCGCAGGCCCCTTTTTGGTCGGTCCTCGTTATTATCGGCGCTGGTGCAGTTGGTGCCTTCATCGCGAATCTATTCCTTACGGCTCTCTCATAGGCTTTCAACAGCTACACTTAAACTGGATCTTCTGTTCAATAGGCAATCTTGATTTTCTTTGTAATCGGTAATGAGGCTTTAACTACCCCCGTGATAAACTTTACGCCAAGTCGCTCGGATTAAGGAATACGATGAAAAACGTTACAGTTGTAGGAACCGGCTACGTGGGCATGTCGCTGGCCGTATTACTTGCTCGCGATCACAAGGTAACGGCGCTGGATATTGATGCGGGACGGGTCGAACTCGTTAACAACCGCCGTTCGCCTATTTATGATGCAGAGATAGACCGTTTTTTCACGTCCGAGACCTTGACCCTGAACGCTACTACCTCGTCCGAAACGGCATACACCGATGCCGACTTTATTGTGGTGGCGACCCCGACCAATTACGATCCCGAACGCAATTACTTCGATACGAGCACCGTTGAACATGTTGTTCGCGATGCATTCGCACAGAATGACAAGGCGCTGATCGTGATCAAATCGACCATTCCCGTTGGTTTTACTGCGAAGCTTCGAGCGGAGCTCAATACGGACCGAGTGGTTTTCTCGCCTGAGTTTCTGCGCGAGGGGCAGGCGCTCAAAGACAACCTCTATCCCTCTCGAATCATTGTTGGTGGTGAACACCCGAGAGCGGCCGAGTTCGGTACAGTGTTGCTTGAGGCTGCACAGAATTCACCACAGGTCTTGTTCACCGGTGAAACGGAGGCAGAGGCCATTAAGCTCTTTGCCAATACCTATCTGGCCATGCGTGTAGCGTACTTTAATGAGCTTGATACGTATGCAGCGATGCACGGGTTGGATTCCCAATCGATCATTAACGGTGTAAGTCTGGATCCCCGTATTGGCGAGGGCTATAACAACCCCTCTTTTGGTTATGGCGGGTATTGTTTGCCAAAAGATACGAAGCAGCTGTTGGCCAATTACGATCAGGTTCCGCAGAATCTGATTCACGCGATTATCGAGGCGAACGCGACTCGCAAAGATTTTATCGCGGAAGATATTTTGCGCCGTAACCCCAAGCGAGTTGGAGTTTACCGATTGGTCATGAAAGCGGGTTCCGATAACTTCAGAGAGTCAGCGATTCAAGGAGTAATGAAACGAGTAAAAGCCAAAGGGGTTGAAATGATCGTTTACGAGCCTGAATTGACTGAGGATACGTTTTTTCGATCACCTGTTTATCGAGATTTGGAGGCGTTCAAAAGGGACGCTGATGTGATTATCGCCAACCGTCGAACAGAGGCGCTAGATGACGTGGCAGCTAAGGTTTACACCCGCGATTTGTTTGGTGACAGCTAGTTTTTATACAAAGGTGTCGGAGTGCACTCCCGCACCCTTTACGCCGAGTCGTCGAAGATCGGTTCATAGCCTCGATGAATCAGCATGCGTTATCTAGGCAGGAGGTTTAAATGACAATCCTAGTGACTGGCGGTGCGGGCTATATCGGCTCTCACACGGTCGTTTCTTTGCTTGATGCCGGATTCGATGTCGTGGTGTTGGACAACCTGTGTAACGGTTCCGCCGAGTCGCTCAGCCGCGTAGCATCGATTACCGCGAAGGCACCGGTTTTTATTGAGGGCGATATCCGAGATTCGGTCTGCCTGAGCGACTTGTTTTCACGCTACGATATCGGTGCAGTGATTCACTTTGCGGGCCTGAAAGCGGTAGGTGAAAGCGTTCTTAAGCCCCTAGACTATTATGAAACGAACGTCGGGGGCACGATCACTCTGCTCAAAGCCATGCAGTCAGCTGGCGTGCATAAGATGGTGTTTTCGTCCTCTGCGACTGTTTACGGACTTGAGGCTCCTACACCTTACGAAGAGACTCAGCCACGGGGAACCACCTCGAACCCTTATGGGTCGAGCAAGGCTATGGTGGAAAGGCTGCTTGAAGACTGGACGCAAGCAGTGCCCGAGGCATCTGTGGTCTTGCTGCGCTATTTTAATCCGATTGGCGCTCACGAGAGTGGGCTGATCGGAGAGGATCCTCAGGGAATCCCTAACAACTTGATGCCTTTTATGGCGCAAGTGGCGGTGGGGCGGCGCGATAAGCTTTCCGTATTCGGTGGCGACTATCCCACGCCAGATGGCACCTGCCGTCGTGATTATTTGCATGTCATGGATTTAGCTGAAGGGCACGTGAGTGCGCTCTCTTCGCTCGAGCAACCCGGCGTAAGGGCGTTTAATTTAGGCACGGGCGCACCCGTTTCCGTATTAGAGATGATTCGGGCTTTTGAAAGCCAAACGGGGGTGCAGATTCCTTTTGAAATTGTGGCTCGCCGCGCTGGCGACCTGCCTGAGTTTTGGGCTAATCCGGAAAAAGCGCAGCGCGGGCTAGGCTGGTTTGCGAAGCGCGATCTCGATGCCATGATGGTCGACACTTGGCGCTGGCAGTCCAATAATCCTGAGGGGTATTGAAGTAACATCGGGTGAAGTCCGCGCTGATTTCAACCTGATCAAGAGCAACCTAATTAGGCTGTGGCTCTTTCTTCGAACCGGATGGTCATTCCTACCGTTTTGTTCAATACGAGGCTACCAATCCGACGGTTCTTGTCGCGTCGTTTTCAGCATTTTATACAAACAGCCTCGTTATGCTCAATGAGGCGTATGAGGCGTATGAGGCGTATGAGGCAACTCGACTCTCTAGCCCATAATGTAAAAAATATTGTACACGATGTCCGATTTTGTTTACTATCTCGAAACGAAACGAAACGAAACGAAACGAAACGAAACGAAACGAAACGAAACGAAACGAAACGAAACGCCAGAAGGAATGCCTCATGCCTTATGCCCAAAAACGCGGCTTGATCGAGCTGCTCATAACGACTTTTATTTTGATTTATTACGGAAGCACGGTTTACGAGTGGGTAGGCGCTTCCACGCTAACCGCAGAGGCGCTTACGGCTCTGTTCACCAAAGTAGTGGTTATCATGGTTTTGCTCGAGATCGTAAGCCACAGTATCTTAGCGGGTACTAACGCCAAGGACGCCGATGCGGGTGATGACGAGCGTGACATTTCATTCAAGCTTCGCTCACAATCGGCGGCTTATCATGTGCTGTCTTCTTTCATGGTGATGGCGGTTTTTCTGATTTACGTCGTTCAAAGCGGCCGTGATGTGAGCCGCAATCCCCTGTTTCTGGGTGGGGTCGAGCCACTCTTAAGTATCTTCCATTGGCTGGTAGTCGGCTTGTTGATCACCGAAATCGTAAAGTTCGCCTTGCGTTTATGGTATTACAAGCGCGGCTACTAGCATGAGCACGAAGATCACCAACAATATAAGACGGCTTCGATTTGATGCGGGTGAAATGACTCAACAAGCTCTAGCGGATGCCGTTGGTGTTACGCGCCAAACCGTTATTGCTATTGAGCAGGGTAAATACTCACCGTCGCTCGAGGTGGCTTTCAAGATCGCGTCTGTCTTCGGTGTTCCGCTGACAGACGTGTTTGGTTATGCTGAATGACCAACTTGCTGACGAAGGGGGCGGAGTGTACTCCGACCCAATCGTAGTCACGCCGCCCCCCCTTCGTACTCCGCCCCCTTCGTACTCACTCCGACCCCTCCGGATTCCGGGCTCTCTTCGTATTTAGCCCATCACCCCAAGTGCTTTAATTTGATCTAGCGCAGTCTGCTTGTAATTCATTTTGCTTTATTAGCTCGGGCTCAGTAATCTGGCGCTTTATCAAGCCACACAGACGCTTATGCTGAGTAATCCTTTCAGAATCGACCTTCGAGCGCTCGCAGCGATGAGAATCGGCGTGGGCCTCATTATGATTGCGGATATTTTGATTCGCTGGCCCGATGTCGCTTGGTTTATGTCCGATTACGGTGCGTATTCAGTAAATGCATCCAAAGTAGCTGCCAGTGAATACCGGTTTTCTCTGTATTGGATCTTCGATTCGATAGTTTGGGTGCACGTTTTATTCGCCGCGCATTTTTTGGTTGGATGCTGTTTGGTCATCGGTAGCCGAACTCGACTCATGACATTTGCGGCTTTTGTCTTGATTGCCTCGTTGCACAACCGCAATCCTGTGCTACTGCAAGGTGGTGATAACTTGCTGCTGTTGCTGACTTTTTGGGCCTTATTTTTACCTTGGGGAGAGCGTTATTCGCTGGACTCGGTCGTGACTAAAACTCCCGCAGCCAAGAACACGTATTTTGGCATGGGGTCCATCGCGTTATTGGTTCAAATCATGTCGGTTTATTTTTTCTCTGCATTTTTGAAAAACGGCGCCGAATGGATGACGGAAGGTAGCGCTATATACTATGCCCTGCATAACGATCAGGTTGCTCATCTGCTTGCGCCTTACTGGCGAGATTGGCACTGGCTAACCATTCCCTTGACACATTATGTATGGTGGCTGGAACTTGTGGGTCCTATTGTGGCTCTGTCGCCTATCTTTAACGTGTTCGCCAGATCGCTCGCGGCCTTTGCCTTTATTTCGCTAGAGATCGGATTTTTACTCAATCTCAACGTGGGCTTGTTTCCCTTTATCTCCATCACATCACTGTTGATACTTATTCCGAGCTCGGCCTGGGATTGGATGGAGCAGAGATTCAAAGCGAAGCCGCACGAAAGAATGATTATGTATTACGATCAGGAATGCGATTTCTGTTTGAAGACCTGTCTACTTATGAAGTCCGTGTTTGGGCTAAATGCAGATATCAAACCAGCGCAGTCCGTTCCCGAGGTCGGTGAGATATTAGAGCGCGAGTTTACTTGGGTTCTAGAGATTGACGGACAACGCTGGTTGCGCTGGCAGGCTTTGGCTGAGTGTATTGAGCGTGGTGGACGTCTGCGTTTTGTTGGTCGTATGTTGTCTGGCTTGGGCGATAAAGGTGATTTGATCTACACATTTATTGGCCATAACCGAGATAAGTTTGGTCGGATTACTTCGTTATTTATGCCCCGGCGATCTGCTAGCTTCTCTCCTAGTTTTGGAGCGCAATCCATTGCGCTGTTTTTTTTGATCATTGTATGCCTGCATAATTTGAGTTCAGTCCCTCAGTCCGAGCGTCCGGTATCCATGTCTAGTGTGTTTGAAGTTAACCAAGCTCTGAAGCCCTCGCTCAAACCATTCATCGAAGTCGCTCGATTGGACCAATGGTGGAATATGTTTGCGCCTTATCCTCAGAAGAATGATGGTTGGTTTCTGATGGTGGGTTTGACGAGCAGTGGTGCTTTGGTTGATGTATTGCACGATGTTAAAACGCCCCCTGTTACGGCGAAGCCAGCGCGATTCATACCGGATCAAGCATCAAATTACCGCTGGAGGAAGTACCTGACTCGAATCAAGCGGAAGAACTACAGCGATGAGTTGGGCCGCTATGCTGGCACTGCGTGCGCGCGCTGGAATGATCGCGAGAAACAGCTGGGCGCTGCCGGTGATAATTTGGAAGCCTTCAACATTTATTATGTGCGCGAGCGGACGCCTCCGATAGGTGAGACATTGCCGCTCAAATACGAACTTTTATGGCGCCACGACTGTTTTGATGCGTCACGCCTAGCAGAAGATCGTGTACAGAAAGCCATGCTCGCTAGTGGTTCGCCCTAGGCTGCATGGTGCGTTCACCTTAGTGTGAGTGCGTGCTGGGAAGGAGCGTAGTGACATACTGAGCGATAGCCAGTGATGCGGTAAGCCCCGGCGATTCGATGCCAAATAGATTAACGAGGCCCTTTATGCCGTGTTGCGTCGGCCCTTCAATCACAAAATCCGTTGTGGCGTCATCGGGCCCTGCTATTTTAGGACGTATGCCGGCATAGTTCGGTTGAAGCGAAGCTTTATCTATCCCCGGCCAATATTGCCTGATTGATCTGTGGAAGTGATCAATTCTGCTGGTATCCACGGTGTAGTCAATGTGATCAACCCACTGTACATCGGGCCCAAACCGCGCTTGACCGTTAAGGTCTAGTGTCAGGTGGATGCCTAGGCCGCCAGGTTCAGGCACGGGATAGATCAATCGAGAGAAGGGGTTTTTCGAGTTTAGCGAAAAATAATTGCCTTTGGCGTAATATGATGTGGGCGGCCGGATTTGCGCGTCTGATAAAATGCGCCGCGCCAGATCGGGTGCGCTCAGACCCGCAGAGTTTATGATCGTATTTGCGGTGAGTTTAAGGGAGTCTGGGCCCGCTGTGGTTAGTACAAGCCTATCTTCTCGAAGCTCAATTGCTTTCACCTCGGTATTGCAGACGAGCGTGGCTCCCGAGTTTTCTGCTTCGCCCAGTAGGCTCAACATAAACGCATGAGAATCTAAGATTCCAGTGGAGGGGGATAGCAGCGCGCCGACACAAAACAGTTCTGGCTCGAGTTCGGAGGCCTCATGTTTGTTCAGCATTAAGAGATCAACAACACCGTTGTCTGCAGCCCGACTCTGTATTTGACTAAGGGTTTGAAGCTGAGATTTAGAGGTCGCTACAATTAATTTGCCACACTGTTCATGGGGAATTCCCCGGTCTCGCAAAAAACCATAGAGCATGGCTTTCCCTTGAACGCAAAGCTTAGCCTTGAGCGAGTTTGGGGGATAGTAAATTCCCGCGTGAATAACTTCGCTGTTGCGCGCGCTGGTAACGGTACCAAAGCTGTTTTCACGGTCTAGTATCAGTACTTCGTGTCCCACTAGAGCGAGTGCCCGAGCGCATGCGAGCCCAACGACACCGGCGCCAATAACAATGCAGTCGACGTGATCCATTAGGTGCGATTGCGCCCGAGCCACGTCAGCAATCGCGGCAGTCCGGCTGGCGACCAATGACCTAAAATCTGGTTGAGGATGCGCTGTTTGAAAAAACTATTGTGGCTACCCTCGTGCATAATGACACCGAGCCCATGGATACGCCCAGCCAAGATGAAGGCACCTAACAAAATGCTGGCGGGGTTAGTGTAACGAGCGATAAGCGTAAACGTCGCAATAATAACAGCCCAGTTTGCCAATAGAATCCGGGTCGCCTGAGCATTGCGACACAGCTGAAACTCAATATATTCGTCTGCACTCAGATAGTCGTTTATTTTCATTGCAGTTTGGCCGATGGTTTTCACGTTTCTAACTTCTTCGGTCATTGTAGAAGGAACGTGCGCTACTTTCACCTGCTTATCGGAAGTGGGTTTACCGTGTACCGGCAGCGGGTATTCGCAACGTGCTTGGAGTGTATGGGGGCCGGAGTGCACTCCGACCCCAGTGTAACGAGGGCTTAGAAGTTGTAGTCGAACTTCACGGTTACATTGCGTGGGCGCGCATAGATGGCGTCGTAAGCAATACCATCAAGCGCACCGCCAGAAGCTAAGCGCACGAAGGTGCGAGCCAGTGGGATCGTGCCGCCAATTACACGGATACGCTCATCGCCTAGGTTGTCGCCGATTATCGATACACGCCACTTGCCGTCTTCGCTACCAATACCAAATTGAGCGCCGTACTTGGTGTAACCGCCTTCATCGATATTTTTGTCGAGGTTAGAGGTAATAAAGTACTCAGATGAGGTGTCGACGTTCAGGTTCGCATCGAATACCAGGCCGTTGCCTAAATCACGCTCGTAGTCCAACCCGAAGTTCGTGGTAGTTTCAGGCGCGTAAGGCGCTGTCTCGCCAGAGCGATCACAGTAGGCACCGTTGGTGGGGGCTTCGCCATAAGCACACTGACTGTCTTTGAAGTCGGTGAACTTGTAGTCGAGCGATGCGGCAGAGGCGTAGAACTCGAGCCCTTCAGCGATCAAGTAACGACCGTCGATCTCGAAACCTTCAACATCAGCAGATGAGGCGTTTTGAACCAAGAAGCTCAAAGTGCCGTCGAAGATGTTGGTTTGCAGGTCGGTATACTCGGTAGTGTAGTAGGTCGCGTTCAGCTCCGCGCGATCCCAGCGCATTTTAAGGCCCAGTTCGATGTTCTCGGCTTCTTCGTTTTCGAACTCAAAGGTGCCGGGCACCGCTACGAATGGCGTTCCGGGAACTGAGTTACCACGAATGTCGAACCCGCCCGCTTTGGAGCCCTGGGTGTAAGAAACGTGACCAGTGATGTTGTCATTGAAGTCGTAGCTTAAACGAATCATGGGATCAAACGAGCTCTCACTGCGCTTGCCCGACACTTCGTGTGCACCGGTATTTAACACGGCACCCCAAAGCTGCGCGAGCAGGGCGGGTGGTGCGGCGTTGGTGGGCAGTTGCTCGATGGTGACTTTACGGTAGCCGTCTTTGTCTTCGTTCGAGTAACGTGCGCCCACGGTCAGCTCTAACTGATCCGTGAGTTGGAAATCGGTCTGGAAGAACACCGAGTACAAATCCGAGCTTTGAGCAAAGGTTCGATCCCAGTATGAGTCAACCATGAGTGAAACCGGTGGTCCTGCTAGGCTCAAAAAGCTACCAAGGTAGACTTCGTCGGTTACATCCACGTCGCCTGACTGGAAGAAAACGCCCGCGATGAAGTTGATCTTCTCGTCACCAGGAGAGGCAATGCGTAGTTCTTGTGACCACTGCGAGTAGTCTTCCGTCTGATTGGTACGGTCAAGGATCTCAAGGCCAACATAGTCTATGTCTAGGATCTCATCGGTTTCATATTCAACGTAACCGGTTACCGAGGTCAGCGTGTAGCCGTTCATGTCGTAGTTGGCGGTAACGACTAAGTTGGTCATTTCGTTAATGCTTTCAACATCGCCTGAGGCACGAACCCAGTCTTCGTCGGTTTCAACTGCGATGGGGCCCGCGAATACCAAACTGTAACCATCCTGGGGTGCCAGGGCTTCCATGGCATAGCCATAGGAATCAAACTGAGCGGACTCGGCTTTAACGTTTATTTGCAGAGCGTCTGAGGCGTCCCACTCGAGTTGTGCGCGCAAATAGGTCTCGTCGCGCTGGGGCTCCATACGTTTCAACTGCTCGTTCAGAATCCAGCCGTCCATTTCGCGCCATGAGGCGCTCAAGCGGCCGCGCAGGGTGTCGCTCAATGGGCCAGACAGTACGAGGCTCGCTTGTGACTCTTCGTGCTCTGACTCATACGAAGCGGAGAACTTGCCTTCGAATTCTTCGGTTGGCTTGGCAGAAGTAATGTTGATCGCGCCGGCAATCGCGTTCTTGCCAAACAGCGTGGGCTGTGGGCCGCGCAGTACTTCGACTCGCTCCAAGTCGAACAAAGGCGTGCGAATCAGCTGGCTACGGCCGTAGGAGATACCATCAAAGTACATCGCAACGGACTGCTCGAAGCCCTTGTTGTTACCGGTGGTCACGCCACGGATGCTCAATGTTGAATCGATTTGGTTTTCGCTGATGAAAAAGTTAGGGATCGATGATGACAGTGATGCCAGGTCGTCGATACTGCGGTTTTCGATGGTTTTGCCGGAAACGGCCGAGATTGAAATCGGTACGTCTTTCAATGTCTGCTCGCGTTTCTGAGCCGTTACCACGACTTCTTCGAGCATTTGTGCGCTGGCCAGTGGTGCGAGTACCGCAAGGCTAACGGCGCCGATGAGTGTTTTGCGCTTGGATTGGATCATGTTGTTGCTCCCAATTAGTTTTATTATGCGTGCTTTGGGGCTAGCTCTATTTTTATAAACCGATTTGCTTTGTGCCCCCCAGTACACGCGTATTTAACCTTAAACTTGCATAAAAGAACAGGTTTTTGGGCTAGACGGTTTTGGGAATATTGCGACTTGGGCAGTGCGAAGGAGCCGTGAGCAATGGGGCCGGGATACATTCCGAACGCTGCACGGCTGGGGATATTGCGACTTGGGTTGAACTATGGGGCTGCGAACGAAGGGGGTGGAGTATACTCCGACCCCTCGGTCAAGTTACCGACTTCTCTGTCGTCAGAGCCTTTTCCCCAGCCACTTCGTCAGCAGTCTTCGGGCTTTTTGAGTGAAAGAATTATATCGCGGAGTGTGCCGCCGCTGAACGGAAAGCCTTGTGGCACACCTTCGGGGTAAGCCCCTGCTGCGCTGCCGGTATCAAGGCCCATATCAAAGGTTTCATCGATCGAGAAGTAGGCAGGCGGCGTGACTAAGATGCGCTCTCCGGCCACGGCCGTTTGGTTCACCAGTAAGCTAAACTCGCCACCCTTCGCCCAACCGCCGCCGTCATAGTCGAATCGGACTTCAATGTGAGACTGTCCACTCACAGGCACCTCTGATCGCAGGGCAACTTTGGCGAGCTCGAAGGTTTTGTACTCAAAGACAGCATGACTTTGCGCATCAAGATAGAGGCTCCAACCTGCGGCTACGCCGCCCATGGTGGCGATCACACCCGTGGGAGATTTGCCCTCGACCGTCGCTTTCAGGTACCACGATTTGTTGAAGATGTTCACCGTTTGGTTTTCGGTAATGCCGATGACGGGCTGTGGGTATACGACCTCCTGTAAATCCTTGCCTAAGTTGGGTGCAGGCATGCTAAACATGGTGTCCATGGCGCTTTGGATGGGGTAGATCCCCATGGTTTGCGCGCGGGCGCGAAACACCTCACGCAGTTCGGCTAGCTTAGCGGGCGCTTTCTCGGAAAGATCGGTACTTTGGCTGAAGTCATCGTTCAGATTATAAAGCTCCCAAGTATCCTCGCTCATGTCGCTGGCTTTGCCCCGCACACCCACACTCCAGGGCAGCCTCTGATGGAAAGCAGAAGCCATCCAGCCATCGTGGTAGATGGCGCGATTCCCGTTTACCTCGAACAGTTGTGTGGTTTTGTGCTCGGGCGCGTCGCCAGTCTGTAAGGCGTCCAGAAACGATCGACCATCCATGGGTTTTTGAGCGACTTGATTAAACACGTTAGGCGCCTCAATACCTAGAGCATCAAGAACGGTGGGGGCGATATCGTTTACGTGTGTAAACTGCGATCGAATCTCACCGGCCTGGTCTTGGATCATAGCGGGCCAGGTAATCACCGCGCCGACTCTTGTTCCGCCCAAGTGCGATGCGACTTGCTTAACCCACTGGAAGGGCGAGGTGAGCGCCCAAGCCCAGCCGGCGGGGTATTGAGGATAAGTGCTCTCATCGCCAATTCGATCCAGCGCCGCAGTTTGCATGGCGAGCGGATCTTGTAGCCCTTGCAGTGCACCCATATAGTTAATGCTACCTGCTACGCCGCCTTCGGCCGAGCTACCGTTGTCGCCAGCGATATACACAAACAATGTGTTGTCGAATTCGCCCCGATCTTTGAGCGCCTGTACCAAGCGCCCGATGTGGTAGTCCGTGTGCGCAAGAAAGCCCGCGTAGGTCTCCATTAAGCGCTCGGCCACGGCTCTTTGGTCGGCAGAGAGCGATTCCCAAGCCGGCAGTTGTTCTGGTCTTGGCGTGAGCTGCGTATTCGCGGGCACCACGCCACGTTGTATTTGTCGCTTAAGAATCTGCTCTCTGAGCGCATCCCAACCGCCGCTGAATTTGCCACGGTACAAGTGTATCCAAGACTTGGGTACCTGCAGCGGCGCGTGAGTGGCACCGGGTGCCAAATAGAGCAAAAATGGCTTTTGTGTATTGGCTTTTCTAGTTTGTTCAATCCAGTGGATCGATTGGTCAACGATATCTTCGGTGACGTGATACGCCTCGCCTTCTGGCCGGAAGATAGGTTGGATGCCGTGATATAAGGTGGGTTCGAACTGATCCGTCTCGCCACCCAAAAAGCCATAGAATTCGTCGAAACCTAAGCCAGTTGGCCAGCGGTCAAAGGGGCCGGCTGGGGTGGTCTCCCATGGCGGTGCAAGGTGCCATTTGCCGAACGCGCCGGTTGCGTAACCGTGCTCACGGAGTATTGCGGGCAGGGTGGCCGTACTCGCTTGAATTAGCCCTTGATAGCCGGGAACAGCACTCGCGGAGTTCAGCACCGCACCTACGTTCGCTGCATGCGAATCGCGGCCGGTTAAGAGGGAGGCCCGGGTAGGTGAACAAATTGCCGTCGTGTGAAATCGGTTAAAGCGCAACCCTTCCTCGGCCAGGGCGTCTAATGTGGGGGTGGCGATCGCCCCGCCAAAGGTGCTGGTAGCGCCAAAGCCCACGTCATCAAGGAGTACCAGTACGATGTTGGGTTTTTCCTGGTTGCTAGATTCTAGTTCGGTAGCGGTCTCTGCAGCGTTCGCTGAGACGACGTGCAGCAGAGCAACGAAGATCAAGACTGCCTTGGTTTTCCAAGGGTTCGTTTTAAACTGCACCCGTTTTGCAAACTGGATTTGGTGTCTTAACACGGATAGATCCTATTTATTATGCTGACCTCCGGCAACATACTCGATTACAGCGCGGAGTTGCATGGTCCATTTGGTTGTAAGGGTGACGGGCTGAAAACTATCACAATGAGTTGCTGAGTTGCTGAGTTGCTGAGTTGCTGAGTTGCTGAGTTGCTGAGTTGCTGAGTTGCTGAGTTGCTGAGTTGCTGAGTTGCTGAGTTTATAAACCTGTCACGGAGTGCGTCGATTGATCATCCAACGTTACGCTTTCCTCGGGCCACCCGCTCGCCGATTTTCCCGTGGATATCGGACTTTAAGTAAAACGTCTTATATCAAATGAGTTAGAGCCGCTATTTGACGGGACTCTCGGCTAAGTCTAGCTTTGAACGATCGCAAAAAACTTTATACCAATAATGGCGAGCGAGGTTGGGTATGGATCCAAGAAAGATGTTGAACTTTGAGGGTAAAACGGTACTGGTTACCGGTGGTGGCGTGGGCATTGGGCGCGGGATTGCTGATGCTTTCTATGCAGCTGGCGCCACTGTGGTGATTGCGGAGATCGATCCCGAACGCGCGGCGGCCGTTCGTGAAGCGCTACCAAACGCGGTCGTAGTGGAGTGCGATGTTCTAAAACGCGGTGCCCCAAGAGCACTAGCAAAAGTGGTTGAAGAGACATCGGGTAAGCTCGATGTGCTGGTGAATAACGTGGGGCATTTCGTGCATGCATTGCCCTTTGATATGCTGAGCGAAGATCAAATTGACGAAATTGTCGATGTCAATTTGGGGCAGGTACTGCGCATGACACACGGCCTGTTGCCGATGCTTCGTGCCGCTGCGCCGGGTGCGAGCATCATTAACATTACTTCAATCGAAGCGTACCGAGGTGTACCTTACTGCACGGTGTATGCCGCGGGTAAAACGGGTGTCTCGGGTTTCACCAAGGCTCTGGCTCTGGAGTTGGCGCCAGAGGGGATTCGGATAAACGATATTGCGCCAGAGACGACGGATACGCCCCAGGTGGCGATCGACATCATGATTCCGCCGGAAAATCGAGTTAACGAAGACAAATGGATTCCGCTGGGTCGTTTTGGTAAGCCTTCCGATTGCGCAGGCGCCGCGCTGTATTTGGCGAGCCCGATGGCAGAGTGGGTGACGGGTACGGCAATTCACGTAGATGGCGGTGCGCTCGCGGCGGCGGGTTGGACGCGAACGCCTACCGGTGAATGGACGGTGGTGCCGATGGTTACGGGTAATGGTTTGGTGATTCCGGGTGCGTTTCCGGGGGATGAGGCGTTAACCGAAAAGTTAGCAGAATAAGTGCCGCGAGCTAGAAGGAACACGCATGACATCTGAACAGCAACTAAAAGGACGGGTTGCGATCATCACAGGCGCGAGCCGCGGTATTGGCGCAGGTATCGCCAAACGTTTTGCGGCGGAGGGCTCGAAGCTTGTGTTGGTGGCTCGAACTTTGGAGCCCTCGGCCGGTTTACCTGGATCACTCACCGAGGTGGCTGAATTCATTCGCTCGAAAGGGGGCGAGTGCGAGGTGTTGCAGGCGAATATTGCAGACCCTGCAGACCGGGCGCGTATTGTGCCTTTTACTCTGGAGCGCTACGGCCGCTGCGACATATTGGTTAACAACGTGGCTTGGTGCCGTTATCCGCCGGTATGGGAGGCTGAAGCAAAACACGTTCGTTTGGCTTTTGAGATCAACGTGTTTGCACCACAAGAGCTAAGCCAAGCGGCATTCAAACCCATGTGTGAGCAAGGTGAGGGTTGGATTTTGAACATCTCAAGCGCTACGGCCGACCCTCTGCCCAGCGCACCGTACGATTTTTCGGAGCGAGCGCAACAGTTCAATCGGGACGGTCACGCGACTATTTATGGCACCAGTAAAGCAGCCTTGGAGCGTTTGAGTTCGGGCTGGGCGATAGAGGCCTCTAAATACAATATTGCGGTGAACTCGCTGGCGCCGGTCGCGGTGGTATTGAGCGAAGGGGCCAAAGCGCTAGGTACTTTTACCAGTGAGGATCACGTAGAGCCCGTTGAGGCAATGGCGGAGGCGGCTCTTCAGCTCTGCTCTCGCCCAGCAAACGTGAACTCGGGGAACACGGTAAAAAGCTTGCCCTACTTGGACTCGATAGGCGTTGCTGTTCGCGGCTTAGACGGACAAAAAATGTAGGATCGGATTCGTTGCCGGTATGAACGCAAGGGTCCGAGTGTACTCAGACCTGTGCGGTTCAGCCCTTTCGGCTCTGGGCTGAATGGTCGAGATATGTAGCGTATAACGCTGGGGTCGGAGTGTACTCCGATACCATCCGGCTCTGGCCTGGATGATCGAGCGATGCAGCATATAACGCCGGGGCCGGCGTGTACTCCAGCCCATCCGGTAGAAATGTAGATGGCCGAGCGACGAGACGTACAATGATGGGGAGGAGTGTACTACGACCCCTTCGTCACGCCATGTCCACCAAGTTTTCGCCCTACCTGCTTTCTTCGTCTTTGCCTCTCTAGCCAGCATTTGGCCGCTTCATTTTGCTAACTAATACCAAACCCAAAATATCCATTGCGGACGCATTCGCACTGTGCAAAATTGCGCGCCTCTTCACCTGATTTAGCTGCGGCCCTCCCGCAGGAGTAAACATGGCATCATCGGATGCACCCATTACCTATCGCGCAGCAACACTCGCTGATGTTGAAGACCTCGTCGCGCTCGAAAACACCTGTTTTAACTATGACCGGATGTCGCGCCGCAGCTTTCGGCATCACATTCGCTCAGAAAAGCGAGATCTTACATTGGCAGAGCAAAATGGCGTGCTCTTGGGCTACGGTTTGGTCTTGTACCACCAAGGTACTCGCTTGGCACGGATGTACTCCTTAGCGGTAAGCCCCGAAGCTCGCGGTTTGGGGGTGGGGCGGGGTCTTATGCGCGTGCTTGAGCGCAATGCCATCCGCGTTGGTCGACATTACATGCGGCTCGAAGTGGCCAAGCACAACCACGGGGCTATTGGGCTGTACGAGTCTGAGGGCTACCGCCCCTTTGGCGAATACCAGGATTACTATGAAGACCACGCCGATGCGCTTCGAATGCACAAGCGTATTCGGCGCGCACCGGTCGACGGCTTTCATCGGCAAATGCCGTGGTATCCGCAGACTACGGAATTCACTTGTGGTCCGGCTTCGCTGCTAATGGCGATGGCCAGTCTGGATGATTCGCGTACCTGTACGTTGCACGAAGAGCTCGAACTGTGGCGTGAAGCGACCACCATTTTTATGACCTCGGGACACGGTGGCTGTCATCCGCTCGGTCTGGGCTTAGCGGCAGACCGGCGGGGTTTTGAGGTTGAGGTGTATTTGAGCACCGCTGAACCTTTATTTCTGGACGGTGTGCGCTCTGAGCACAAGAAAACGATCTTGCAGCAGGTCCACGAAGGTTTCGTAGAGGAATGTCTGAGGCAAGCGGTATCGGTGGTTTATGAGCCCTTCACACTGGAGGCCATGGCAGAGGATATAGAACAAGGTGCTGCCGTGCTTGTTCTGGTGAGCACGTATCGATTGGACGGCAAAAAGGCACCGCACTGGGTGGTGGTA
>JAUHWV010000228.1 GCA_030427335.1 Gammaproteobacteria bacterium
ATCCACTGCACATCGCCGGGCCCGATAACGCCCTCATTACCCATGTGATCTCGGTGGCGCATGCGTCCTGCCTTCATATAGGTAATGGTTTCAAACCCGCGATGCGGGTGCTCAGGAAACCCTCCGATGTAGTCGTTTGCACTCTCTGATTCGATTTCGTCAATCATGAGGAAAGGGTCGAGTAGCGGGCTGAGAGCTTGCCCAGCTATGCGACTGATTTTAACACCATCGCCATCGCGCGAAGGTTGGGCTTTAATTTTCTGCTTAAGCATACGCTCCATAAAACACCTCTTTTGATACAAAAGGGTCGGATTCGATTCCGCCCCCTCGTGTGAACTATACGCATCCAGTGTAGTTTCTGATTTGCTCAGACACACAGTCAAATAATAGGGGGCAGCGAATACGAGCTGCTCGACACCCGAAATCTATTGCATGAGCCGTGGCTTAATCGCCCTGAGCAAGCATTAATTCTCGATAAGGGCGCAGCGCCAAATAAGCCAAAACCAGCGAGGGTGGTAAAACAATTGCTGGTAAAAACCCAAGCGATAAATTGAGTGCACCGTCACTCCCAAAAATGAAGTCGGTCAAAATTGCTACCGCTGTTGGCCCGAAAGCCAAGCCGAATAAATTGCAGAAGAAAAACAGCACCGCCGTCGCTTGGGCACGCATTTCATTCGGAGTGACCAGAGAGACCGCCGTAACACCCACCCCGAAGTAGGAATTTAAGAACAAAACGATAAACCAAGCCATTAAGCTCGCTGTTCCTGCATCACCGGATAGAGGCCCCCAAGCCGAGGGTATACCCCAAAGTAAGGCGACAAACAGGATGATTCGAACGGGTGCATCCACCACGCCTTTCTTGATTAAGGCGGAGCAGATCCATCCGCCAATCAGCGCTCCCAAGCTCCCTGCAATAATGAACACCACGCCAAACTGCCCCCCAGCAACGCTGCGCTCCACACCGTAAACACGGATGAGCATTTCGGGATACCAAGCCATAACACCGTAACCTAAAACCGACATCAGCGACATCGACCCCATGATGCCCAGATAAATCCGCCAATGATTGGCAAAATACCGCCCCACCTCGCGAATGGATGGCACGTCGGCTGCCGCTTGACCATCGGCCTGCGCTGCATTTCTGCGAACGGGCTCGGGCATCAAGCGGATTGCGAGCGCCACCAAAAAGCCCGGCACACCCACGACAATAAACGTGACCTGCCAGGCCTGCATCTCGCCAAAAAAACCCAAATCGATTGGCGCGAATGCTTTGAAAAAATTGTAAATAAAACTACCCAAAATGTAGGCTAAGCCACCACCGAGCGTGATACCCAAACTGTAAATAGCCGTCGCTTTGGGGAGTTTTTCCGGCGTGAAGATATCCGACAAGATAGATACAGCCGGGGGCGACAAAGCAGCTTCGCCCACCCCAACACCGATCCGCGTCAAAAATAAACTCATGAAGCCTTTGGTAAAGCCGCACAGACAGGTCATTAGCGACCATAGCCCAACGCCTATCGAGATGATATTGAGGCGTGGGTAGCGGTCCGCCCAGCGCGCAATGGGCAGCCCCAAAGCTATATAAAACATGGAGAATGCGAAACCGTGCAACAGGCTGTACTGAAAGTCACTGATCTCGAAATCTTGTCGAATGGGCCCGATCAAGACCGACATAATATTGCGATCAATGAAGGAGAGGATGTAGGCGATCAACAGTAAAATTAACAGCTTGTTTGCTTGTCGATCCGAGTAGCTAACCGCGCGCATGCCTAAACCTCTGTTGTTATCGTTATGGCTAGTGTGCCACAGCTATGAGCGGTAAAACGAGCTACAAAGGGATCGGTGTGCACTCCGACCCCTTCGTACCGATCACAAAATATCAGCCACGATCTTACCCGTGCTCTCGTTTTTCACCCAATGAGTCAGACCATCAAAATAGTCTAGTCGCAGCTGTGCAATCTGCTTTGGCTCTGCCAATCGAAGGTTAATCCCCACTCGGTGAAAACCCTGCTCACCCGGATCTATTGCTCTCCAGCAAACCAAACACCCGCAGTGTGCACATCGATGGAACTCTAACCCCTCACCTGGCTGGTAAAAGGCCGTATCACCAAAGAGCGTCACATTTGTGCCCGCATCTCCATACGCCCAAAGTGGAGCGTAACGTCGACACACCGTGCAGTTACACTGCAAAGCCGAATCGGGGGTGGTGTTCATGTGCCAACCCGCAGCTCCGCAATGGCAAGATCCTGCTAATGACATGCGATCGATCCCAACCCGTTAAATTGATTATGGTATCAGACCTTGATGAGTAGAGCGCATCAAACAGGAGCGTGAGAACTAGCGATCAGCCGCCTGATTATCTAGGTTGGTGATATCAAACGCCGGCACATACAGCTGGGGCGTCTTACCGCCATCGACCGGCAAAATAACGCCCGTAATAAACGAGGCATCGTCAGACCCTAAAAAGCAGATCGCTTTGGCCACTTCCTCCGGCCGAGCAGCGCGTTGCATCGGAATGGAATCCGTGATGATTTTCTTCACCTGCTCATTTTTCATGGTGGCGGCATTGAGCCCCGGGGTGTCAACGGCACCCGGCGCGACCACATTCACGCGTACGTTGTAGGCCGCACCTTCCATCGCAGCACACTGACTAAACTGATTCAAAGCGGCTTTAGCAGCGCCATAAGCACCGGATGCCAAGCCCGCGCGAAGGCTACTGACCGATGAGACATTAACGATCGAGCCGCTGCCTTGGGGCATCATGATACGAAACGCGGCTTGCACCCCAATGAACACGCTGTCGACACCAATGCCAAAATTGGACTTCCAATCCTTCAGTGACTGGTCGACCACCATACCGCCAATAACCGAAGGCGCATTATTTACCAGTAAATCCAAGCGTCCGTGTTTATCCGCCGTCTCATTTATCATTGCAGCGAATGCGTCGGTATCGCCGACATCCAAACCGTAGCCGGTAAATTCGCCACCCAGATCTTTCACCTGGGCTTCAAGTTCGTCTAACTTGGGCTTACGGCGAGCGCAGCTCACGACATGCGCACCCTCTGCCGCCAGCTGCAGAACCGTACTTCGGCCTACGCCCATACTGCCGCCGGTAACGATAGCGACTTTCCCTTCAAACCGTCTTGCTGTCATAGCTTGTCTCACATCTTCATTACTAGAATTGGATCTCGGCGGCCCCTTTAACGTGCACACCGACTTGGTTTAGGCCCGCAAATTCAATAAAAGCAAGGCAAGACTCCGTATCGAATTCAGTCACACCGCCTTGGAGCTGCATCGAATCACCCGGCACATTCGGCGCCATCAAATTAAAACGAAGACGCCGAACAAACCCCTCTCCGGCCCAGTCGCTTAAGTAAGTCATAACCAAACCGCTGGTGGTCAGAATGTTCATAAAAATATCGGGCATCGCGGCGCCCACGGCAGCGGCGACGTTGTGGTGCACAGGGATAAAGTCTTGGCTAGCAATCGCCCCACCCACAACCAGTCGATGCGTGATCGGAATGTCTCGAGTGGGTAACATCATTCCGACTGCTACTTGCGAAGGA
>JAUHWV010000229.1 GCA_030427335.1 Gammaproteobacteria bacterium
TGCGTGAATGGGACATACCGGAGTCACTTAAGCGGAGCGAGCAAACACGACAATTATTGGTTGAGCGACTTGAGAACTCGGGTGTAGAGGTATCGCCTGAGATGCGCGCGGGTTTGATGCGCTTTAGCGATGTTCCCTTGGGTATCAACATGACCTACGACGGCCACTTAGTTTTTACCATGGTCGGCGGGCACATCATCGTCATAGATCGCGATTTCAAAAAACCCGCGCACACTCACCTTATTGAAAACGAAATTCTGGCAAACTCGCTCTCGATAGATGAGCAAAACGCACTTTACGTGGTGAGCGACCGGACCATGTACAAGCTAATTTGGACGGGTGATCGAATTTCTGCAGACGCATCAGACGGCGCGTGGAAATCAGCTTATGACTTCACAGAAGAGCCTTTGCCCGGTGTGCGCGGCGGCGGTACCGGCTCGGGAACCACCCCTAGCTTGATGGGAGACTGGGTCGTTATTGCCGATGGAGAAAAACGCATGAATCTCGTCGCATTTTGGCGCGATGAGATTCCCGCGGACTTTGAACAGAAGCCCAACACACGCTCACGCAGAATCGCCGCTCAAATTCCTGTCACCATGGGAGGACTCGAAAGCGAATATATTCAAACAGAGGTCTCTATTGCGGTCTGGCAAAACTATGCCTTTGTCGTCAACGGCATGGCACCCGAGAACATCAAACCGGACCTCGATAACCTGCTTATGCAGGGGCCCTTGATTGCACCACCCAATGGCATCGAACTATTTGAGCTCGACCGCGAGGCGACGGAATGGCGTTCCGTATGGGCTCATTCAAATATCAGCACACCCGCCGCGGTTATTCCTTTAATCAGCGCAGGAAGTCAGCAGGCTTACACCATGGCTTGGGACGATGGAGGTTGGTATATCGCCGGTTTTGACCTTGCCAGTGGCGACCAAAAAACCAAAATGATGCTCGGCCGTAGCCAAGCCTACAATGGCGCATGGGGGCAGTTGCAACTCCTTCCCGACGGCGATGTATTTATACCTGGCATTGCTGGACCCGTGCGCGTTATGACCCAACGAGCTCAATAGAATACTAGTCAGGGCTCGCACCCCAGTTCAAACTGGGGTGCTATATCGATCCCATTTTACTAAGGCCGCAGTATGTCGCTAGCAAATAGTCAAACCTTCCGAAAATATCATCGCCTGCTCGGCTTTTTCTTGACCGGAATAATGACAATTTACGCCTTGAGTGGATCGCTACTTATTTTTAGAGGAACCGATTTTCTAAAATATGATCAAGTCGTCGAGCGTCAGTTAACACCAAACTTACCGGCTTCTGAACTGGGAACAGCGCTTCGTCTTCGGGGTTTTACGGCCACGAGCGAGAGTGAAAAAACGATTGAATTTAAAGAAGGAACCTACAATAAAGCCTCCGGTTTAGCCGTTATGCAAATCAACGACTATCACCCGGTACTCCAAAAAATGGTTAAGATGCATAAGGCGACTACGAACAGTCCCTTGTTTTTCCTGAATCTCTTCTTCGGTGCTTCGCTTCTGTTTTTTGCGGCATCCAGTTTCTTGATGTTTTTGCCGAAGGCGCCACAGTTCAAAACAGGAATCAAAGTTGCAGCGGGCGGTGCTCTTTTTGCCGTACTTGTGGTGGTCTTCGGCTCGTAACTAGGTAGCATTTATGGCCTTCCAAGACGCTCTACTTAGACCTCCTCAAGGCTTTAACGCCGACTTTTGAGCCTGCTTATTTGGAGCTTCATACTCCGCTCGGTCTCCGTAGAGTTCACGCCAATCGAGCGGGGGCAGCGGCAGGTGCTTGCTCTCGTTTGCTCGGGCAGCCGTGAATGATGGCCGAGGCGCCTTCGAACGCACCTGCTCCAACCAAAAGACACCGTCGTACTCACCGCTGTTACCGCGCGTACTGACTAGGTCCAAGTCGCCGTCTGCATCCATATCTCGAGCGATGAAGTCGTCATACATGCCGCGCACGCGACGAGAAATATCGTGACGACGCCACGCCTGACTCTCAACGCCTGGATTTTCAAACCACGCAATCCGTGCAACCGATGACGATGTTGTGACCGCCGGATCATCATAGTCACGCGATTCACCGGAATAAGAGCCGGCAATGATATTGAGACCCGAATAACCGCCAGTGATTGCGTCGATATCGCCATCACCATCGATATCCGCTGCCGCTACGCCGATGATCCAGTCTGGCAGAGTGTTGCCAATTCGGTGGTAGATCCATGGATTGGAGAGATGTTCTGGCTGAGCGAGCCAGCCGAGCTCAGCACGCGACCAAGCCCGACCGTGCTCCGTATCAAACTCCATCACGTTCACCAGCAAATCAACTCTCCCATCTTGATTGATATCCGCAAATACGGCATTGAAGGCATTTGAAAGCGCCTTCCACCCGAGCGGGGTCTCAAAGCTCGGATCGATAATGATTTGATGGCTCACGGACCGAATTGAACCATCGGGCTCAGATCCGAGATTCTCAAGAATGAACATCTCATTCCGCAAACGTGCTGCGGCAAGCACATCCAAGTCACCATCAGCATCAACGTCGAAGGTAATTGCTTGATTGGGAATACCCTTGGATAGGAGCACCTGCTCGCGCCATGCTGCCTGGGTTAGCGGATCACCCTCGATACGGAACATCGACGTGGGCAACTCAGGGCGCTCACCGGCTTTCAGGCGCACAATGTCATCAAAACCTTTGTTGGCCGCAACCACTTCGTTTACGCCATCGCTATTCATGTCGGCGATGGCGACTTGAAGCCAAAAGCCTCGATTCTGCGTCACTTCAGGAATCAAAGATGACCAGCGCTCAGACCGCGCGTTAGAGCCTGGATTTTCGAAATACGCGAGATGCGCATCCTCACACGCAGCCACGATATCGGGCCAGCCATCTTCATTCAGGTCGCCCACAGCCACATCCTCGATCGCCCCGACCAGAGCCCCCCGCGCAATCGTTACGTTTTCCCAGCGATCAGGGTCCTCTGAGCCAAAGGCGATTCGAAGATGATGCGAATCCTCATGCACTGAGACGACATCCATAAAGCCGTCTTGATCAATGTCGTATAAAGCTAAGCCATCTCCCCCAGCAATAGGAGCGCCATCGTGCTGGTCAGAGACATCAATCAGATGCTCGACCCACGAAATGTAAGAGCCATCAGGGGCCGTAGCTTGCGTCAGTGTCTCGGCGACGGTCGGTGATACTGGCTCGGCGACAAGCGGTTGCACGGCCAAATTGGATATCAGCAGCACGTAGAGTGGTAGCTTTCGAAGAGCATTGGTTTGCACTAGATTTATCACGGTACGCCCACAAAATTATTGGCATTGAACGTACACCGTTTTAATTAAGACAACAAGCAACCAACGCTTACACCACCAGTTCTAACTGGACGACCGCTACCGTTTATGAGACGAAGCGCTATCTTATGAAGATACCTATGGCGCTTCGGAATACGGTGAATGCTAACGATTTAGGAGAACCAAACGAAGCGCTAGAACCCCAAAGACCGTTCCGGCCAGTTTGTTGAGTACCACTTGCGCGCGGGGGGC
>JAUHWV010000033.1 GCA_030427335.1 Gammaproteobacteria bacterium
CACTCCCGCGTGGGCGTCTTGGGTCTCTCGTTCCACCAAAATGGCCGACAGTAAAGGCTTATCGTCGCCGCTTAATCGGATTACGAGCTCTCCGTCTGTTGGAGTGATGCCCGGGAAGGTTCGCGCCAAAGCGGCCTGCGTCATTCCGTCGCGATTTTTGGGGATGTTGAACGCCTGTAGAGCGTGTTTATCTCCTAACTTGATATCAAAGGTTCGCTCTTTGGTTTCGGCTCGCTCTGCAAAATACAAAGTCACGGCAAACGTACCCTTACCGACTTTTAGACGGTAAGTTTGTGGGCCTTCCCTGAACGATTCAAAAACAGCGCTTTCCTGCGAGCCGACAACGCTGTCTAGCACGCCACAGACGCTCATCGACTCAAGCGAGCAATCATCGGATAGATAGGACCATCCGTTTAGACTTTGGAAAGCACCACCACCGACATTCAAAGCCCATATACCAGAAGGGCTGCCGTCAAACGGAAGTTCGTACGTGAAAGGGCGATGCAATGACTCCGCACTCGCGACTGCAGCGAGCACAGCGACACCTGCTGCGAATATCGGCCTTAGAATGGGTAGCACGCCGCCCTCTTTTCATTATTGACAGAACTTGGGACGGTATAGGGTCACACAGTGCGTTAGATCGCAACAGCACAACTGCGACCAGTCGGATTATAAAAAGGCTTAGGCGGACTAGCTGAGTAAGTGCTTGATCGCTTTGCGATAGTTTCTACTGACTTTCAGGGTCGTATCTTGATCCAGATGCAGCAATGACTCGCCTTTCGATAGGGGCGTAATCTGCGTTACTTTGTCTAAATTAACCAGTGTTGAGCGATGGATCCGCGCAAAAGGTCCTGCACTCAAGCGCTGCGACAGTTCGGTCATGGTGCATCGCATTATGTGGGTGACCGGACCCACATGAACGCACATGTAATCACCTGCGGCATCAACCCAGTCAATGTCATCAAAATCGACCAACTGTATTTGTCCGTTATCCCGAATCGTCAACTTGCGCGTGTTTTGTTTTTGATCTGGGCCCAGTTCTGTGCCGCGACCCAAAGCATTATCGACCGCATTCAACAGTGTGCCCTTGGGTATCGCCTGTATTCGGTCTCTCGCTCTACTGATGGCACGCTCCAAACGCGAAGGCTCCAATGGTTTCAGCACGTAGTCAACCGCGGCTAAATCAAAGGCTTCTACCGCATAGTCATCGTATGCGGTCGCAAAAATGAAGAGCGGCATCGCATCGTCTTCTTGCACCGCTTTGACAACGTCGAAGCCATTCATGCCGGGCATTTGAATATCGAGAAACACTAAGTCAGGTTGGTCGTTACGGATCGCCTTGATGGCTTCGCGGCCGTTTTTACACACGCCAATAATCTGTATGTCGCTCTGGCTAACCAGCAGAGATTCAAGATAATCGCGAGCGAGGGGCTCGTCATCGACGATAAGCGTGCGCATCACGACGCTTTCGCTCTCAAGTAAGACGACAGATAGGGAAGACGAATGACTACCATGAGACCGCCCGTAACCCGGTTTGTTATGTACATTGCTGCGCCATCTCCATAGCTATTAGCGAGTCGCTCTCGAATATTTCTCAAGCCGACGCCGGTGCCCGACGGAGCAGGCAATTCATCCGTATCATCGAGCCCAGGGCCATTATCGCTGACCGTCAGGACCAGGCTATCGTTCTCGATCATAGCGTTGATCTCGATACAGCCGCCTTCTTCGGAAGGGCCAATTGCATACTTGATGGCATTCTCAACTAACGGTTGCAGCAACATACTGGGTATCTGAGCAGATCCGATAGCGGGATCATAATCAACCTTGACTTCCAAGCGGTCACCGAATCGCGCCTGTTCAATGTTCAGATACATCTTGAGGGCGTCAATCTCCTGCTCAAGATCAACCGTTTGGACTGGGTCACTTTGCAAAGAGTAGCGCAAAAAATGGCCCAGCTCCGAAATCATGTCTCCCGCTTTATCGTTGCGCTTGGACGCTATGAGCCCTTGCAACGCATTCAGTGTGTTAAACAAGAAATGCGGGTTAAGTTGATAGCGTAGCATAGTCAGCTGTGCCACTCGAGCCGAGGCCTCGGCTTGCGCTAGGCGCATAGACTGTTCATTGCGATCGGCTGCCATCTTCATCAAGACAGCGTGCTCGTGTTGCGCCAACTGGTAGTACTTAATACCGTGGTAGAGCGTCGTCCAACACAGGAAAATAAAAATAGAGGGGAACAGCCAACCGCCGAAATCGCCCCACAGGTTGGTCTCATCGGTCATAAGCAAGAACAGCGAAAGGCGCAGAACCGACCACAGAGTTGCAAAAGCGAGAACCACCAGCGAAACCAATAAGAGACGCTTTATCCAAGCCATCTCCCAGCAACTTTTGAGCAAATACCGCATAGGCCAGGTGATCAAGGCACCCACAACCGACTGCAGTACATTGTGTCCGACGTAACTCAATTCAGGCTGGTCGTACCAGAGGTTCAGGCTGAAGTAGCTTACAATCGATAAACCCGACCAACCGATGAACTGCAACAACCAAAACTGCGAGTTCCGGTTCTCGATAAGCAATTGTGCCAGTGGGTGTCGCTTGGAAGCAGCCATAAGTACGGGTCTTGCCGTGTCATTATATGATGTTATTAGAGCCAAGCTTGCCTTCTGTTTGTTATTGGTGCAAGTATGAAGTGTATTCTTGATGCGACAACAGCGGCCACGAACCGCACGATGAACTGGACTTTAGGTGAGACGGCTGAGCCCTTTTGGAGAAAACCCATGTTGAAAAACGTCATTGTAGCTTCCTGCCTCCTAGTGCTCGCGGGCTTATTGCCACGAGAAGTTCATGCGACAGACGGGCAAGAAATGTATGCGATTCATGTTCAGGGCGAAGCTAAAACCCTGGTCGCACCCGACCGCGCGAAAATCACTTTAGGCATTGATCAGGACGCCGCTACGGCCTCTCAAGCTCAAGATGGCGTTCGCAAGGTCATTGCGGGCACCATCGCTTTCCTGAAGTCACAGGGAATATCCGATCCACTGATTCAATCAACAACCCTCTCAATTAACCCAAACTATCGATGGGACCGCGACGATCAGAGCCAGCGACTGATCGGTTACCGGAGTTCACAATCCGTCATAGTCACGCTAGAGGATCTATCCCAGCTGCAAAAGGTGATAGACGGCGCCTTGACGAAGGGAATCTCGAGGCTCTCGCCACCCGAGTTATTTTACAGCCAAGCTGAAGAACTGAAGCGAACCGTGCTGGCAGACGCGTTTCGCGACGCTCTCGCTGATGCACAAGCGCTTGCCGATGCGGCCGGCATGCAAGTGGGTTCAGCGACCTCGATAAGAGCAGCCTACGAACCCGCCTACAGCCCGCGCCCCGAAATGCGCGTCGCGGCCATGGCTATGGATACGGGAGCAGATAACAATACGCAGTACACCGGACAAATCGAAATCAACGCTAGCGTTCAAGTCAGCTTCCGCTTGGTGCCCTAAAAGTCCGCTAGACGTAAAGCTGGCACAAATACTGTCGGGCCAGGCGCGGCCATTCAAAACGAACTTTGGAGGCCGCTTCACGAATCAACCGATAGCGTACCGGATTCATGTAAAACAACTCCATGGCGTAGGCCACGGTGCCAACGAGCTCAAGAGACTGAGATCGTAAATTGGCGCCATTAAATAGAAACCCGGTCTCGTTATCTACGATCGTATCTCGCAGTCCGCCAACAGCGTGAGCGACGACGGGCTGCCCCGAACGCATCGCAAGTAATTGAGAAATTCCGCACGGCTCGAAAGAACTCGGCATTAAAAACAGATCTCCACCGGTATATAAAACCGTTCCCAAAGGATCAGAATAGCCCTTCAAAAATAGAAAGTTATCATGGTTAAGTGCGACTTGGAGCAGGAATGCCTCGTATGAGGGATCGCCACTACCCGTCATAATCAATTTCGCATCGGGCGGTAACTGAACTAAGATCTGTGCAAGAGAACTGGCCTGCGGACTCAAGCCCTCACGCAAAATTCGCAGCTTTTGATCTGTGGCTCTACCCACCGACGTGAGGACGCAGGTAGGCGCCGGCTCTTTTTTCCATTTTGCGATGCGCTGCAGTGCCAATCGATGCACATCGGCTTCATCTGCGCGATACCAAGCCGACGCGGCCTGCTCAGCGACAGCGAGCATACGTTTCCAACTGGGTATCTTGGTGGGAATATCGCTGTAATCGCAGCCATTTAGAATTCCCACCAGACGATCTTCTGCCGCAGCGGCGCGCAGATCACGATCCAGGCCTTCGCCACCGTAAAAGCCCAACTTTTCGTTAGAGGGCTCCTGAATCTCCAGCACGTACGACGGCGATACGGTATGAACTCCATCGCATAAGTTAATCGCCGCACGAACAGGATTAATACAGTCGGGGTAACGCATATCCATCAAACGATGGTCAATGGCGCCAAAATCCGGATACCAAGCTTTGAGCGAGCTCTCATTATGATCGGCCGGCCGAATACCCTGCAAAGCCAAATTGTGAATGGTGTACACGAGCTTTTGCGTTCGCAACAGCTGATACCGTGGATGATGCCGCAACAACATGGCAACGAAGGCCGCGTGCCAATCGTGTAAATGCACGTAATCGAGTCGGCCAAAGTGATCGTGCAGTAACAGTTCGGCAACGCCAGCGCAGAATAGAGCAAACTTGGTCGCATCCGTTGCGAAAGGCTGGGTATCTGGGTCGTGACAATACACTTTGCCCGGCCCCTGTGGCGCAAACAAGGGGCTATCAAGAATCCAAATCGTATACCCTTTACCCGTATCCAGTTTCGCTAAGGTCAGTGTTTTCAGCTCTCCTGCGAAGGGGACGTCTAAATGACCAACCAGTTCGACTTCAGGCAAAACGGAAAAAGCCTGATAGCCAGGCATTAACAGATCAACTGCCGCTCCCGCCTCAACCAGACTCGGGGGGAGATCACGAATCACATCCCCTATACCACCGACCTTTCCGCCTGGTATTTCGCCGTTTTCAGCAGCGACCATTAGCAACTTCATAGTGCTCTCTTCGCTTAAGTTATCACATCAGGTGCATCACGCCCTGTGAAATGTCGAATCTGCATAATCGCTTCTCCGGCAGCAAACAGGGGTGCTAAAAAGCGCTGAGCATACACACTGAAATAAGCGGGGTCACGCTCGTGTTGATCAAAGTAAATACGTAAAGTCGCACCCGAGGTACCGGTTCCAGAAAGCCGCACAACAATACGAGCGCCGTTCTCAAAGAAAATCCGGACTCCTTGATTATTGCTCACAGAACCGTCTACTGGGTCTTGGTAACTGAAGTTATCTGCACGCTCGACACGCAATTCCTCGAACTCTTGACCTGGCAGCTGCTCCAAGCGATCTTGCAGCGCCTGCATCAGGGCATTCGCTTGGTCAGAATCAATCCCTTCGTAATCATGACGACTGAAAAAATCGCGCCCGAAACGCTCCCAGTGGTCGCGCAAAATAGATCGGGCAGGCTGTGCGCGTGCCGCAATTAAATTGAGCCAGAAAAGAACCGCCCACAAACCGTCTTTTTCACGTATATGTGACGACCCCGTACCAAAGCTCTCTTCTCCGCACAGCGTGATGCGCCCAGAATCCATTAAGTTGCCGAAGAATTTCCAGCCCGTGGGGGTTTCCCAACAATCGACACCCAACTGCTCTGCTACACGGTCAACCGCTCGAGATGTCGGCATGGAGCGCGCTACGCCGGCCAAGCCTGTGCTGTAGGCAGGGATAAGATGTGCGTTCGCGCACAGTACCGCCAGTGAATCACAGGGATTGATGTAAAAACCGGTGCCCAAGACCATGTTGCGATCACCATCGCCATCGGAGGCGGCACCAAAGGCAATCATTTGATCACCGTTGAGCAAATCAACCAAGTCTTTTGCGTGCACTAAATTGGGATCAGGATGCTCGCCACCAAAATCCGGTAGTGGCTCGCAGTGAAGTAGAGTAGCCTCTGCAGCGCCCAACCGATTCACCAAGATTTCACGAGCGTAAGGGCCCGTTACCGCATGCATGGCATCAAAACGCATTTGAAACCGAGGGTTAGATATGAGCTCTCTTATCGCCTTGAAATCAAAGAGCGACTCCATCAAATCGGCGTACACGGCCACGGGATCAGTTACTTCTACCTCTGTCCCCAAGACTCCGGTTAAACCGATTTCACTTAAGTCAATGCCGGCAAAATCGCTCAGCGTCTTGTACGACTCAAGGCGCTTTGTTTCTTCATAAATCGCATTGGTCACTTGCTCTGAAGCGGGCCCACCATTAGCGCCGTTGAACTTAATTCCGAAATCGCCATCCTCACCGCCAGGGTTGTGACTCGCAGAGAGGATCAAGCCGCCATCGGCACCAATTTTACGAATCAGTGCGGAGGCGGCTGGTGTAGACAGAATGGCGTCTCGGCCGACCACCAGGCGTTTAGCGCCATTAGCAACGGCCATGGCGATAATGGTCTGTGCGGCCTCAAGATTGTAAAAACGCCCATCACCCCCGAGAGTCAAGGTCTTGCCCTGTATACCTCCAAGCACGTTGAAGGTCGCCTGCACGAAGTTTTCTAAGTAATGGGTCTGCTGAAAAACAGCGACTTTTTTTCTAAGCCCCGATGTTCCGGGCTTTTGGTCCGAATAAATCGAGGTCGGAATTTCCACCGCGGTTGGCATAATGTATCCCCTTTTTTAGGCATAACCCTCGGGTTGGCCCAACATTCCGCGCGTAATCAGAACACGCCCTTTTGGCGAGACGCGAAAACCTTCCGCCTTGTCTCGCTCCAAATCAAATCCAACTTCCAGACCGTCCGGTACGCGTACACCGCGATCGACAATCACGTTCTTTAACTTCACTCCGCGCCCAATATCAACACCGGGCAATATGACACTGCCTTCAACATAGGAGTGGGAGTGCAAATGCGCGTTAGAAAACAGTACCGAGCGCCGCACGGTGCTACCCGAAATAATGCATCCCCCTGACACCACCGAATCAACGGCGGAACCGCGACGCCCATCGTAATCGTGAACAAATTTGGCGGGCGGCAGCTGTTCTTGATAAGTCCAGACCGGCCAATCAGGATCATACATATTAAGGGCGGGATTGGCGTGAACGAGCTCCATATTGGCTTCCCAAAACGAATCGATCGTTCCAACATCGCGCCAATATCCCTGTCCCCCTGTCTGCGGATCTCGAAATGGATAGGCCTGCACGTGCGATCGCGCAATCATCGAGGGAATAATGTCATTCCCAAAATCGTGCGAAGACTTGCTGTTGGCGGCATCCTCGAGCAGCAAATCAAATAGCATTCGCGTGTTAAATATATAGTTACCCATAGAGGCCAGGCACAGCCCTGGGCTACCGGGTATTTCGGCCGGATGCGCCGGTTTCTCAACAAAACCCTTGACGCGCATTGTCTCGTCGACCTCAATCACGCCGAACGCACCCGCGGCCTCTTCAACAGGGACTTCTAGGCAGCAGACAGACATATCGGCGCCGCTCTCGACATGCTTGACCAGCATGGCGCCGTAATCCATCTTATAGACGTGATCACCCGATAAGATCATCACAAATTCCGGTTTTTCAGCGCGGATGATATCCAAATTCTGATAAATGGCATCAGCGGTGCCCTGGTACCAATCGTCCGAGTAGCGCTGGCTCGCCGGCAGAATTTCGACAAACTCTCCCAACTCTTTCTTGAAGTGACTCCAGCCACGCACGATATGTCTAACCAAAGAGTGCGACTTATACTGAGTCAGCACACCCACGCGGCGCACCCCCGAATTAATACAATTCGATAACGGAAAATCGATAATGCGATACTTGCCACCAAAATACAGCGCCGGTTTGGCACGCCAGTTAGTCAATTCATAAAGCCTTGAGCCTCGACCACCCGCGAGCACTAAAGCTAGGGTGTTCTTAGTTAAACGACTTACGTAACGCGGATTTTCCATCGGCCGTTGCCTCTTATTGCATTAACTCATGTTATTCAATCCGATCTACTCACGGTACCAGATATCGTCACGATACTCGGCGATCGTTCGATCACTCGAGAATCGGCCGCTCATGGCGGTATTAAGTATCGCCATACGGGCCCAGGCACGCTTATTCTGGTAGGCCGCGGCCGCCTCGGTTTGCGCTTTACGATAACTGCTAAAATCAGCCGCTGTCATCCACGGATCGCTAGAAGAGGTCACAGCCGCGATAATCGGGTCAAAAATGCCGGGCTCAAACAAAGAAAAGTGGCCACATTGAATCAAAGTAAGGGCGCGAGCCAGAGCCGGGTCCGCCTCAATAAAGGCACTAGGTTGATAATTGGATCGCGTTTGCGCAACTTCGTCTTCAGTTAAGCCGAACAAAAAGAAGTTGTCTTGACCCACGGCATCGCGGATTTCAATGTTAGCGCCATCTAAGGTTCCGATTGTCAGAGCGCCATTCATCATAAACTTCATGTTACCCGTGCCAGACGCCTCTTTGCCGGCGGTCGAGATTTGCTCGGACAAATCTGTACCCGGGCAAATAATTTCCATCGACGATACATTGTAGTTAGGCACGAAGGCGACCCTCAGCCAGCGCTTCGCCTGTTCATCGTTATTCACCGTATTGGCCACGTTGTTGATCAATTTGATGATCAATTTCGCCATGGCGTAGCCCGGGGCCGCTTTGCCGCCAATCAAAACACAACGCGGTGTCATATCTGCCGTGTCACCCTGCCGAATGCGGTCGTACAGCGCTATTACGTGCAGTATATTAAGTAGCTGTCGCTTGTATTCATGTATACGCTTTACTTGAACATCAAACAACCAATCAGGATCAAACTCTACCCCTGTTTTTGCTGCAGCCAGCTCAACAACCTTTTGTTTGTTTTCTTGCTTCACCTGCATGAAGCGGTTTTGGAAATCAGGGTCATCCGCCTGCGGGGCCAGACGTTCAAGCTGACTTAGGTCACGTATCCATGCATCGCCAATCGAGTCGGTAATTAAGCCTCGCAGACCCGGATTGCAGTTTGCTAACCATCGCCGCGGCGTAACACCGTTGGTTTTATTATTGAATTTCTCTGGCCATAGAGCGAAGAAATCAGCAAATAGACCCTGTTTCAGTAGGTCGGTATGCAGGGCGGCAACGCCATTAACTGAAAACGAACCGACGATGGCCAAGTGGGCCATCCGCACAGCTCGACCGTGGTCTTCTTGAATTATCGACATGCGTGCTTGACGCTCAACATCGCCCGGCCAGCGCTGCGCGACTTGAGCTAAAAATCGTGCGTTGATCTCATAAATAATCTCGAGCAAGCGAGGCAGCAACTGCTCAAATAAACTGACAGACCAAGTTTCAAGGGCTTCGGGCAATAGGGTATGGTTGGTGTAGGCCATGGTGGATTCCGTAATCGCCCAAGCGTCATCCCAGCCCAAACCATATTGATCCATGAGCAGACGCATCAACTCCGCGACCGCGACCGTAGGATGGGTGTCATTAAGCTGTACGGCGTTCTTCTCGGCAAAACCCGAAAACTCAAGCCCTTTGCGGCTCACCCAGCGGTGCAAAATGTCTTGTAAACTCGCGGATGCCAGAAAATACTGCTGCCGCAAACGCAACACCTTGCCCGCCTCACTGGAATCATTTGGATACAGAACCATCGTGATCTGTTCGGCTTCCGTCTTCTTGCTGACTGCATCGGTGTATGAACCCGAATTGAACTCGCCCAAGTTGAATTCTTCCGTCGCCGAAGCACTCCACAATCTGAGCGTATTAACCGTGTCGTTTTGATATCCCGGAATAGGAATATCGTAGGGTATCGCCAGTACGTCTTGGGTATCGACCCAGCGCCGGTGTTCGCGACCGTGCTCATCCCGATAGACTTCGACACGTCCGAAAAAAGGCACTCGACGCGTATTCTCAGGGCTCTCTACCTCCCACGGATTCCCTTCCCGCAACCACTGGTCGGGTGCTTCCTGTTGATGCCCATCCACGATTTTCTGGTGAAACATTCCAAATTGATAGCGAATGCCGTATCCGGTGACGGGGATTTCAAGCGTGGCACAACTGTCTAAAAAGCAGGCGGCTAAACGCCCCAGTCCGCCGTTACCCAGGCCCGCGTCGAGCTCCTCTGTCTCCAGCTCTTCGAGCGAACAAGCGTAGCTCTGAAGCGCGTCTCTCGCTTCTTGCTCCAGCTGCAAATTCGAGAGCGCATTGTGCAGAGTCCGACCCATTAAGAATTCGAGCGATAGGTAACTCACCCTTTTAGGTTCTTGCGTGCGATAACGCTCTCGTGTTTCGCGCCAACGGCTGACCAGCTGGTCTCGCACCGCTAAAGCCATCGATTGATACAGGTAATGCCGACTGTAGTTGGTGTCACCACGCCCCAGCGTCAAATCAAAGTGCCGCTGTAAATCGTCTTTTAAATTGAGTGTTGTTGCCATAACTTATCCATTAAGAGATTGCACTAGGGCGCTGCCTTCGCGCCCATATTTGAAAAGAAAAAGGAGAGATCTGCTCACGGTGCTCGCCTCCCGCGTATTCAGATGAATCAAGCCATAAATACCAGGAATCTCCAGCCGGTAAATGAATGCCGTGTGCGTGCCAACTGCGGTTGAAGCACAAACAAATATCGTGCTCAGGCTGCTTGCCATAGATTCGGCACTGTAAGCCCCGCATATCGCCCGTATGCCAATCATTTGGTGTGAGTTCCGAGCCATCCAAACAGTGCCAAGTCCAGTTTTCATGGTGATAATCGCTTTGATGCAGTGGTATCAATTGCTTCCGAACCGTAATGGCATCCGCAACCCAAGCCAAAATGGCGTCCCGCATAGGATCCGGTTTCCAGGATAGCCACGTGAGGGGGTTATCTTGGCAGTAAGCGTTGTTATTCCCGAATTGCGTATTGAGCCGCTCGTCTCCAGCCAAAAGCATCGGCACACCTTGCGCAATTAAGGTCGTGCCGACCAGGTTTTTGACATGCTGCGCGCGCTTGGCATTGATCTGCGTGTCTTGAGTCTCACCCTCAACGCCGTAGTTCAGCGAAAAGTTGTGCGAATGCCCATCGCGGTTATCTTCTTTGTTGGCCTCGTTGTGCCGATCTCGATACGAGACGGCGTCCCAGGCCGTAAAGCCATCGTGGCTCGCAACAAAATTGACGCTGGCCGATGCGTCTCGGCCACTGGGCTCAAATGTTTCAGCGCTGCCATGAAGGGCTTTAGCAAAATCCGCGAGGACACCCGAATCGCAGCGCCAAAACCGCCGGACTGAATCGCGGAACTGATCATTCCATTCACTGAGGGGTGCAGGGAAAGCGCCAAGTTGATAACCCGACGGCCCCACATCCCAAGGTTCGGCAATCAAAATCGCGTGTTTCAGTACAGGATCTTGCTGTAGCAGACAGAAAAAGGGGTGGGCGCAATCAAAGCCATGCTGATTGCGACCGAGAGTCGCAGCCAAATCAAACCGGAAGCCGTCCACACCCAGAGCGATCACCCAGTAGCGCAGGGCATCTGCCACCCATTGCAGCACCCGAGGGTGGGATAAATTTAAGGCGTTACCACACCCGCTGTGGTTGGCATAGACGGCGTTGTGGTCCGATGAAAGATGGTAATAAGCTGCGTTATCCAAACCTTTCCAACAAAATGTCGTGCCCTCCTCGTCACCTTCACCCGTATGATTCAATACGACATCGACGATGACATCGATGCCCGCTTGCTTGAGGCTTGCAATCGCATCCTTGAGCTCGGCTGTTGCTTGATCCGGGTTCATTGCATAGCGCGGATTCACAGCAAATAGTGATGCCGGATTGTAAGCCCAATAATTTGTAAGCCCACGCTCAACTAAGAACGGTTCGTCTACACTGAGAGCCAGCGGCAGCAACTCAATCGTATCCACGCCCAAGCCTTGGAGATGGGCAATGCTCGCAGGATGTGCGAGGCCGGCGTAAGTTCCGCGCAGGGCCTCTGGCATGCCCTCATTTAATCTTGAGAAACCTCGGACGTGGAGCTCATAGATAACACGCTCTGAAAGTGGCTTGTATGGACGTACGCGGGTTGCAAAGTTCGATTCTGGCAGCTTCTGAAAGCGGCACTTGGGCGTGCAGTCTTGGGTATCATGGTGCGCGCGCGACTGGTGCGCAGCGGTCAGCAGTAAAGGGCCTGTCAATTCTTGCGCGTAGGGGTCAAGCAAGAGCTTTTTCGAGTCAAACCAATGCCCATGTTCAGGTTGGTAGGGCCCGTCGACACGATAGGCGTAAGTCCATGTAGGGTCTAGATTGACGACCCAAGCTTGCCAGATTGATCCTGCCGTCTTTTGCAGCTCAAAGCAGCCTTGAACGTGGTTTCCAGACGGATCAAAGAGACAAACCTGCACGCGGGTGGCGTGCTCGGAGAACACAGCAAAATTCACCCCACCAGCCTGTATCGTAGCGCCTAACAGTGCAGGATTACCACGTTGTATTTTCAAGGTCGCTGTTGGAGTCATCTAGGCACTAGCCAAATCGTTGCGAGTGGCGGCAAGGTGAGCACCAAAGATTGTGCACAGTCATCCCACGCGACCGCCTCAATCGAGGGCGTGACTTCAACGCCACTGCCGCCAAATTGGGCGTCGTCGCTGTTTAAAATAACATCGTAATCGCATAGGTTCGGCACCCCGACGCGGTACCCATAATGTACCGAGGGCGTCGCGTTAACGACGGTAATGACATCCTGCTGACCATAGCTGGATCGCACCCACGCGAAAATAGATTGATCGCGATTGGAAGACTGAAGCCACCGAAATCCAGACGCGTCTTGATCTGCCTGATAGAGACTGGGAAAACTCGCATAGAGACGATTCAGTTCAGCGAGATATGCAGATAAAGCGAGGTGCTCAGCCTGTTCAAGTAAATGCCAATCAAGACCTTGATCGTGGTTCCACTCTCGGTACTGGCCAAATTCCATACCCATGAACAACAGTTTTTTTCCGGGATGGGCCCACATGTAACCCCAGTAGGCTCTGAGGTTTGCTCGTTTTTGCCAATCGTCACCCGGCATTTTGTTCAGCAAGGAACCTTTGCCGTGAACACATTCGTCGTGACTAATCGACAGAATAAAGTTTTCGTCACGCGCGTAAACCATGCCGAAGGTCATATCATCGTGGTGGTAAGATCGGTGGATTGGGTCCTTACTGATATACCGAAGCGTGTCGTTCATCCAACCCATATTCCACTTGTAGCCAAAGCCCAGGCCTCCCGACTCAACAGGGTGGCTAACACCAGGCCACGCAGTTGACTCTTCTGCGATCATCATAATTCCGGGGTGTCGCGCATACATCAGGGTATTCAGTGCCTGCAGAAATGAGACGGCTTCGAGATTTTCGCGGCCGCCGTGCACGTTAGGCACCCACTCGCCCTCTTTACGGCTGTAGTCTAGGTAGAGCATGGACGCCACGGCATCAACCCGCAAACCATCGATGTGACACTCACTCAACCAGAAATCCGCATTAGACAGCAAAAAACTGCGGACTTCGTTGCGTCCATAATTGTAGATATACGTGTTCCAATCGGGGTGAAAGCCGCGTCTTGGATCTTCATGTTCGAACAAAGCCGTTCCATCAAATTGTGCGAGCCCGTGCGGATCCGACGGGAAATGCCCGGGGACCCAATCGAGTAACACCCCCAAACCCTCAGCATGGCAACGATCCACAAACCGCTTGAATTCCGAAACACCACCGAATCTTGCCGTTGGAGCGAACAAACCGACGGGTTGATAGCCCCATGACCCGTCGAAAGGATATTCGGATACCGGCATCAGCTGAATATGAGAAAAATTCAAACTTTTGACATAGGGGATAAGACGGTCCGCCAAGAGCTCATAGGAAAGATAACCATTGTTCTCATCTCGCATCCATGAACCTAGATGGCACTCGTAGATAGAAATAGCGGATGCGGGCGTATGTAGTTTGCCGCGGGCAGCCATCCATGCTTGATCGGTCCAGGCAAATGGCGTGTCCGACACCACGACTGACCCTGTTGCAGAGGGTCGCTCCATTTGTCGAGCAAAGGGATCCGCTTTCTCCCGCACCACACCGTCTGCGCCGAGCACGCGGTACTTGTAACAGTCGCCTGGTTTAGCGTGCGGCAAAAAAAGCGACCAAATACCGGAATCGGCCTGGGGCGTCATTGGGTATTGCGTGCCATGCCAGTGATTAAAATCGCCCATTACACTGACCGCTCGGGCATTGGGAGCCCACAGCATAAAGCCAACACCGGGAGTTCCGTTCACCTCACAGGCGTGCGCACCTAACCACTGATAGGCGTCGACTTGTCGACCTTCCGCAAAATAATAAGCGGCATCAGCAGATATCTCCAAGCGGTTATCGTAAGGATCAAGGCTGCCCGGGCCGTCATCGACACTCAGAAGATAAGGAACAGAGCGCTTACGATTGCGCAACACTTTCTCAAATACGCCCGCCTCGTGCACACACCCTAGTCTTGCTAGTACGCGTCCAGTCTCACGATGAAGTACGGTGACAGATGAAGCACCCGGAGCCCAAACTCGGAAGAGCAAGCCGCTCGGTGTCGCCTTTTGACCCAGTATCGACGAGGGGTCTCGATAGCGCCCCTCAACCAAATCGACCAGTGTCTCAGCTGCTAAGAAGCTACTTGTAGATAATTTCATGGTTCTCCCCCCTAACGCGCGCGATAGACCGACCAATCCTGAAACCAAAAGGCCCATTCTTTCGACCAGGTCTCGAGATCTGCCACCATCGGCAATTTGCGCGTCCAATTATCGTATTCAAGATATGTGCCAGGTACATTGACTGGCTCTTCGACCTCGAATAAATCCTCAAGCTGCAAAAAAACCCAGGGGCTCTCACCCAGTGCAGACAACGCAATGATTGCCCTTGTGATCGCCCGCAAATCGTTTAGATCATCAACTTGGCTCAATACACCTTTTGCCACCAACAGGGACCGTGCCTGCTCTCGCTGCCGTGCACGTTCCTCTCGCTGTTGCATACTGGATTGCTCATCAATTAGGCCGAACGCTAAGCGCAATTCGATGTCCCGCCCGCACCACCAGGAAACAAGCGTGGGGACGTCATGATTGGTTATCATCATGACCGCATCACCGCGATGGCTTTCAGGCGGCAACAGACTATTCTGATCGTCTGTTTCGAAATACCACAGACTGTTCCCTAACAGACCAAACTGCCGCATCAAGTCTCTGAATGAATCAGGCACAACGCCAAGATCCTCAGCCACAATTTGACACTCGTTGAGATGCGACTCTAGAGCCAACAAACTCAATAAAGCTTCGGCATCTTGATAAACATAGGTCCCGACCGTTTCACCATTAACGTCTTTAAAACTCCACCAGATACGAGCAAGCCACATCGCATGATCAAGTCGGAGCGCACCAACACCGTGCATAGCAGACCGAATTAGCGACAAAAAGTGCTCGTAAGAAGTGCTTCTGAGCCTAGCCGGATTTATGGGGGGCATACCCCAATTTTGACCGGTATCAGAAAAAGGATCGGGAGGTGCGCCAATATCGACCCCCTCAACAAACAGCGCTCTCGCCGAACTGACCTCGTGCCCGCCTCCGGTCGCGCCAACCGGCATATCACCCATAAGCCCCACACGCAGGCCACTCGCTTTAGCAAAAGACTGACAAGCTTCGAGTTGGCAGTGGCTTAACCACTGCAAGAAGGCATGAAATTGGGGGTTAGAGGAATAGCGCTGACCAAAGGGATTATGTGAGGCCTCGAAATCGCAGAATTGATGCAATTCAGGCGATGCGCTATCACTGAACGCCGCAAATGCGTCAGTGTTTGCATCATGCCGCTGGTTGAAGGCGGCGAAAACATCGGCCAAGACGCGGTATTTAATCTCGGCGACACCGCGCCAATCGACGCGATCGGAATTCACCATTGAGCGAACGGGTGCAGATTGTTTTAGCGTGTCTAGGTCTATCGAATCACCGCAGCCCAAATCCTCAACAACGCGGGTAAGATCAAGATAAATGGGATTTAAAAACCGCCGGTCAGATGGCGCATAGGGACTTTTCGCATTGGGGTCCCTCCAATCGAGCGCCATCAAAGGATTCAGCCCGATGACATCGACCCCCCAAACAGCCGCTAGCCGAATCAAAGCAGTCAGGTCACCAAAATCACCCAAACCAAAGTTAGAGGTAAGACGCAAGGTATAAAGTTGTGTAGTGATGCCAAGCAAACGGCTACTTTGATCTTTTTGAAAGCATTTCGAGGGGCAGAGCGCGATTTCGCCAAAGACGGTGTTTTCATCATCTAGAGAAAGCCAGAGACGATAGTAGCCGATGGGGACACCGTCTAATGGCAACTCGAGCCGCAGATAGCGAGTGTTCCCATAGAGGTAATCGCCCGTGCAGTTTAACGTGTCGACCTCGCAGCGCCCTTCCCGCTGCTTTTCGCCCTGCCTCTCAAGAGCCCAGCTCAACTGAGTGTAAGCGTGCGTCTCAGGCAGGTAAAAATGAACCCGATTATTTTGAATGACGCTGAAAGCGGGCAAGACACACAGCCACGGCGCCACATCGAGATCGAAAAAGAGGCGATCGACCGCGTCCGGATCATCCGAAAGGGGGCCTTGCATCAGCTCTAGGCAACGCTGCCTCACCTCATCGGGGATGTCTTGATGGCACCCAGCGTAATCCTCGTAGTGGCTCGCGATACCGAGATGGTAAAAAATTGTATCAAACTTTGGGTTCATGTCGCGTCGTGGCATCCAGGGGGGAAGGCGTCGCGTAAATCAACGACAACACAGAGTGTAGACGATGCACAGAGTCTGAGCACCGCCTTACATACCTATTCACAAAATTTCTGACTCTTCGCTTTGTTCGTATTAAACTCGATCTTAAGCACACATTGTGGACCGGAGCGCATCGCAATGCCACGACATGGATTCATATTCGCCGTCAGTTTTACCCTTTTGACCGCATGTGGTGGGGGCGGTGGTGGCGGAAGTAGTGTCAACAACCCGCCCAACAACACCGAACCCGATTGGGTAGCGGGTGTATTCGAGCCCGCAGCTCAATTCGAAAATTTGTGTGCTAACCCTCGCTCGGGGACAGATCCAAGCACGAACCGCCTGTTTGAAGATCGCCAAGGGACCGCTGCTCCCGCTCAAGGACCCGCTGCTCCACGAAGCGATGAAGCACAAGAACTATGTCTAAACCCCGCCCGATCTCCGGATCGGATCACGCGGATCGAACGAACTCAGGGGTTGGTTTCACCAGCCCAGAACAAGTGAAACCGGGCATCAAGGTGATGCCCAGACACACCAGGAGGCACTCGCATGAGCGCTGACGGACACGACAACTGGCACCAGCACACCGCCGCCGAGGGAATGCCCCAGGAAGAGCACGGGGCCCAGGCCAGCGCCAAGGCGCTCGGGCTGACCTTCATCTTCATGGTGCTCGGCGTGCTCTTCGTGATCATCGTTCTCAAGGTCTACTTCGACTCCTACATGTCGTCGTACCGCGCGAAGATCAACGAGAACACCGACGCCGCGGCCATCCACTGGGAAATGAAGAACGAGATCCTCGACGGGATGCAGCCCTCCATCGAGCTCGCGACCGAGCAGGTCATCGCCGAGTACGCG
>JAUHWV010000034.1 GCA_030427335.1 Gammaproteobacteria bacterium
TGCGCAAACTCGAGTAAGAGCCGCTGTCAGAGTCGTCTTACCATGGTCTACGTGACCAATTGTGCCCACGTTTACGTGAGGCTTACTACGCTCAAACTTTTCCTTTGCCACTTTAAATCACCTCTTTCTGTTTAGCTTTCGCTACGTTAATAAAAACTGTTTTTCGATATGATCGCATCCGCCACGTTATTTGGCGCATCCGAGTACTTCGCAAATTCCATCGTGTAAGTTGCTCGGCCTTGAGTCGCGGACCGCAAGTCGGTCGCGTAGCCGAACATCTCCGCCAAGGGCACTTCTGCGTTGATCACTTTCCCGCTTACGCTCTCATCCATCCCGAGGATTAGGCCACGCCTGCGATTTAAATCACCTACCACGTCACCCATATTCTCTTCTGGCGTAACGACCTCGACCTTCATAATTGGCTCAAGTAAAACGGCACCGCCAACCTGAGCCAACTTCTTGGTTGCCATTGACGCCGCAATTTTAAACGCCATCTCATTCGAGTCAACATCGTGAAACGAGCCATCATACACGGTAGCCTTAAGACCCAGCAGTGGATATCCCGCGATAACCCCATTCTGCATCTGCTCTTCGATGCCTTTTTGAATCGCTGGAATGTACTCTTTTGGAACGACACCGCCCACGATTTCGTTCACGAACTCGAGCTTATCCGAGCTCTCGTCTTGAGCTGGCTCAAAGCGCACCCACACGTGACCGTACTGACCCCGACCACCCGATTGACGCACGAACTTACCTTCGACCTCAGACTTATTGCGAATCCGCTCTCGGTACGCCACCTGAGGCTTACCTATATTGGCCTCTACGCTGAACTCACGACGCATACGATCTACAATGATATCCAGATGTAACTCACCCATACCCGATATGATCGTCTGCCCAGTTTCTTCGTCCGTCTTAACACGGAAAGAGGGATCCTCTTGAGCCAGCTTGCTCAAGGCAATACCCATCTTCTCTTGGTCGGCTTTCGACTTCGGCTCCACCGCGACTGAAATAACCGGTTCAGGGAATTCCATGCGCTCTAAAACGATGGGCTTATCAATAGCACACAAAGTATCGCCCGTAGTCACGTCTTTGAGCCCCACCGCTGCAGCGATGTCACCAGCTAAACACTCTTTGATCTCTTCGCGACTATTGGCGTGCATTTGCACCATTCGGCCAACGCGCTCTTTTCGCTGCTTAACCGAGTTGTAAACGCCGGTACCACTCTCTAACTTACCAGAATAAACACGGAAGAAGGTGAGTGTGCCCACAAATGGGTCGGTTGCGATTTTGAAAGCCAATGCAGCGAAGGGCGCATTGTCATCTGCTTCGCGCGTATCGACGGTTTCACCGTCTTCAAGCGTGCCTTCAATCGCCTTCACCTCGGTAGGAGAGGGCATATAGTCGATGACCGCATCCAATACGGCCTGAACGCCTTTGTTCTTGAACGCCGATCCGCCCAACACGGGAATAATCTCATTCGCAAGCGTTCGCGCTCGAATACCCGCTTTGATTTCTTCCTCGGTCAGCTCTTCGCCTTCCAGATACTTGTCCATCAGCGCATCGCTGGATTCCGCGGCAGCTTCAACCAAGAACTCGCGCATTTCTTCGACCGTATCTTCTAGATCAGCCGGTACGTCTTCGTAGGTGAAGGTCATACCTTGGTCCGCTTCGCTCCAGATGATCGCTTTACGCTTGATTAGATCAACAACGCCCCGAAACTCGTCTTCGGCACCGATGGTCATCTGCAGTGGAACCGCGTTAGCACCTAAACGATCACGCAGCTGCTGTACGACTCGCTCAAAGCTCGCGCCCGCTCTGTCCATTTTATTTACGAAGACCATGCGCGGAACTTCGTATTTATTGGCTTGACGCCAAACCGTTTCGGTCTGGGGCTGCACACCCGAAGAGCCACACAGCACAACGACAGCGCCATCGAGCACCCGCAAAGAACGCTCAACTTCGATCGTAAAGTCAACGTGCCCGGGGGTATCAATAATATTGATTCTGTGTTCAGCGAACTGCTTATTCATGCCGGACCAAAAACAGGTCGTTGCAGCTGAGGTTATGGTAATACCCCGCTCCTGCTCCTGCTCCATCCAATCCATGGTGGCAGCGCCGTCATGGACCTCACCAATCTTGTGTGATAAGCCGGTATAAAACAAAACGCGCTCCGTAGTTGTGGTTTTACCCGCATCTACGTGAGCGCATATTCCGATATTACGGTATCGGGCGATGGGCGTTTTACGTGCCACGTTAGTTTCCTAATGCTAGCCTAGGCTAAGCCTTGTATTAGAAACGGAAGTGCGAGAACGCTTTGTTTGCTTCAGCCATACGGTGTACGTCTTCACGTTTCTTAACCGCATTACCTTTGCCTTGCGAAGCGTCGATAATCTCACCCGCCAAACGTTGACGCATGGATTTCTCACCACGGTTACGCGCGTACTCCACCAACCAACGCATAGATAGCGCTGTACGACGAGCTGGACGAACTTCTACGGGTACTTGGTAAGTAGCACCACCCACGCGGCGCGACTTTACTTCAACCATGGGCGCAATGTTTTCTAGCGCTTCGTCAAACGCTTCGATCGGGTCTTTGTTGAGTTTCGTTTTGACGATATCAAGCGCACCGTACACGATACTTTCAGCAACCGACTTCTTACCGCTGATCATGACGTGGTTCATGAATTTTGCGAGGGTAACATTTCCGAATTTTGGATCAGGCAAAACTTCACGTTTTGCGACTACGCGTCTTCTTGGCATATCTCTTCTCTCTTCAGGTCACCCAAGAACCGACCTGCCACTAATTCATTGGTGGGAGAGGCAGGGTCTTGGCCTTACTAATTTTAGCTACCTTGAGGGTAACACCTAATTGTTACGGCTAAATTACTTAGGCCGCTTTGCTCCGTATTTAGAGCGTGCTTGCTTACGCTTGGCAACACCAGAGGTATCCAAGCTTCCGCGTACAGTGTGATAACGCACACCGGGCAAATCCTTCACACGACCACCGCGAATAAGAACAACACTGTGTTCCTGTAGGTTGTGGCCTTCACCACCAATGTACGAAGACACTTCGTAACCGTTGGTCAAGCGCACACGGCATACTTTACGTAGCGCTGAGTTTGGCTTCTTAGGGGTAGTGGTGTAAACACGAGTACATACACCACGGCGCTGAGGGCAGGCCTGCAGCGCAGGCACGTCGCTCTTCGCGACTTTGCGCTTACGCGGCTTGCGCACTAGCTGGTTAATCGTTGCCATGCAGATTTAACTCCAATTTCATGCTCGGCTGGAGCCGAACGTCACTCGGCCTCTCGGCCACTAAAATAAAGAGGCGGCATTCTATAGATACCGCCTCTAACCGTCAAGCTTTGCTCTTACTCAGCGTCTTCCTCTGACATACCGATATCAGCACGCAATGCTTCCGTCAGTGCCGCCTCAATATCCTGCGCACTTACCCGCATTTCACTACCTTGCTCGCGCTTTTTACGACGCTCATCATGGTAAGCCAAACCGGTACCCGCTGGGATCAAGCGACCAACAACCACGTTTTCTTTCAAGCCACGGAGGTAGTCACGCTTACCTGTTACGGCAGCTTCCGTTAGTACACGCGTCGTTTCCTGGAAGGAGGCAGCCGAGATAAAGCTCTCAGTGGCTAGAGACGCCTTGGTGATACCCAATAGCTCGCGGTCGCCACTGGCCGGGATTAATCCCTCGGCCAACAAACGCTCGTTTTCTTCCAGCAGGGTCACGTACTCGACCTGCTCACCTTTAATCAGAGATGAGTCGCCCGAGTTCGTGATAATGACTTTGCGGAGCATCTGTCTAACGATAACTTCGACGTGCTTGTCATTAATCTTCACACCCTGCAAACGGTAGACCTCTTGGATCTCGTTCACGATGTATTTAGCTAGCTCTTCGATGCCTTTCAGTCGAAGAATATCGTGTGGGCTCAAAGGACCCTCAGATACGACTTCGCCCTTCTCCACGAGCTCACCCTCGAACACCGACAAGTTACGCCACTTAGGAATCAAAGCTTCGTAATGCGTCGATCCATCGGGCATAACAGATCCGTCTGTTGGGGTAATCATCAGGCGGCGCTTACCCTTGGTCTCTTTACCAAAGCTAACTGTTCCGCTGATTTCAGCCAAAATAGCCGGCTCTTTAGGACGCCGAGCTTCAAACAAGTCCGCAACGCGCGGCAGACCACCGGTAATGTCGCGAGTCTTGGAGCCTTCCTGCGGGATTCGAGCGATAACGTCACCAATCTCAACGCGGACGCCGTCTTCTAACGAAACCCATGCTCCTGGCGGTAAGAAATAGTGAGCCGGCACGTTCGTACCCGCCAAACAGAGCTCATTACCGTCTTCGTCGACCAGCGTAACTGCAGGACGGATATCTTTACCCGCAGCAGGACGCTCACCGGCATCCATTACGGTGATGCTTGATAAGCCAGTCAATTCATCGGTTTGGCGCTTAACGGTAATGGAATCTTCCATTCCGGCAAACTTAACGGTACCCGCCACCTCAGTGATAATGGGGTGAGTATGCGGATCCCAAGTCGCCACAACATCACCCGCCGCAACGGTGGCATGATCTGTAACGACCAAGTTAGCGCCATAAGGCAGTTTGTACCGCTCTTTCTCACGACCTTTGGTGTCTAGGATAGACAACTCACCAGAACGTGAAACGGCGACGAGAGAGCCATCCACTTTTTGCACTGTTTTCAGGTTGTGCAAGCGCACCGTACCATCATTCAGAATACGGATGTTATCCGCTGCAGTAGCCCGAGATGCCGCACCACCGATGTGGAAGGTACGCATCGTAAGCTGTGTTCCAGGCTCACCGATCGACTGCGCAGCAACAACACCGATCGCCTCGCCGATATTGACCTTGTGGCCTCGCGCCAAATCTCGACCGTAACAAGTCGAACAGATGCCGTGTCGCGTTTCACAGGTAATCGGTGAACGCACTTCAACTTCGTCAATACCCATCTCTTCGAGTCGACGGATCCATGCTTCATCAAGCATGGTACCAGCGGTGACCGCAATTTCGTCGTCGCTGCCAGGGCGAATTACGTCACGCGCAACAATTCGGCCTAGCACTCGATCACCCAGTGTCTCGATGATGTCACCACCATCGATTACAGGGGTCATCAAGATACCGTTGTCTGTTCCGCAATCGTCTTCGGTTACGACCAAGTCTTGCGCCACGTCCACTAAGCGACGAGTCAAGTAGCCCGAGTTCGCTGTTTTCAAAGCGGTGTCCGCAAGTCCCTTACGGGCGCCGTGCGTTGAAATAAAGTACTGCAGAACGTTCAAGCCTTCTCTAAAGTTCGCGGTAATGGGCGTTTCGATAATCGAGCCATCTGGCTTCGCCATCAAACCACGCATACCGGCGAGCTGGCGGATCTGCGCGGGTGAACCCCTCGCTCCGGAATCCGCATAGATGTAGACCGAGTTAAACGAATCCTGCTGCTCTTCTTGCCCTTCTTTGTTCAGAACCGTTTCTTTCGATAATCCGTCCATCATCGACTTCGAGACGAGATCATTAGCGCGTGACCAAATATCGATCACTTTGTTGTATTTTTCGCCCTGTGTCACCAAGCCAGCTGCGTATTGATCTTCGATTTCTTTTACTTCCGCTTCTGCGCTCTCAATTATGCGCGCCTTCTCTGCGGGGATTTCAAAATCGTTCACACCGATAGAAGCACCTGAGCGAGTCGAGTACTCGTATCCGGTGTACATCAACTGGTCGGCAAAAATAACCGTTGCTTTCAAACCGACCACTCGGTAGCAGCGGTTGATGATACGAGAAATAGCCTTCTTAACCATGGGCTGGTTGACCATGTCATAACCAATACCGGCAGGCACGATTTCCCACAGCAAAGCGCGGCCCACAGTGGTATCAGCGATGAAGGTACGCTCTGTACGATCACCGTCGTCGGATACAACGACTTCATGGACCCGTACTTTGACCTTGGCCTGCAACGCTACCTCGCCACTGTGATAAGCGCGGTGCACTTCACTCACATTAGCAAACACGCGGCCTTCGCCTTTGGCGTTGATACGATCACGCGTCATGTAGTACAGACCCAAAACGACGTCCTGCGATGGCACAATAATCGGATCACCGCTCGCGGGCGATAGAATATTGTTCGTCGACATCATCAATGCGCGCGCTTCAAGCTGTGCTTCGATCGTTAAGGGAACGTGAACGGCCATTTGGTCACCATCGAAGTCTGCGTTATACGCAGCACAGACGAGCGGGTGCAACTGGATCGCCTTACCTTCAATCAGAACAGGCTCAAATGCTTGAATACCCAATCGGTGCAAGGTGGGCGCTCGGTTTAGAAGTACAGGGTGCTCACGAATCACTTCTGCCAAGATATCCCAAACCTCTGGCGGCTCGCGCTCGACCATCTTTTTAGCTGCCTTGATCGTCGTCGCAAGACCACGATGCTCAAGCTTACCGAAGATAAACGGCTTGAACAGCTCTAATGCCATTTTCTTAGGCAAACCACACTGGTGAAGCTTCAGTGCAGGACCCGTTACGATCACTGAACGGCCAGAGTAGTCAACACGCTTACCGAGTAGGTTTTGACGGAAACGGCCCTGCTTGCCTTTGATCATATCCGCAAGCGATTTCAATGGACGCTTGTTCGAACCGGTGATCGCGCGACCGCGACGACCGTTGTCTAAAAGAGCATCAACCGCCTCTTGCAGCATGCGCTTTTCGTTGCGAACAATAATGTCCGGCGCATTCAAATCCAAGAGCCGCTTCAATCGGTTGTTTCGGTTAATGACGCGTCGATACAGGTCGTTCAAGTCCGAAGTAGCAAAACGTCCGCCTTCCAGTGGAACCAGCGGGCGCAAGTCGGGTGGAAGAACAGGCAAAGCGTTGAGCACCATCCACTCGGGCTTGTTACCTGAGCCGGCGAAGGCTTCCATCAACTTCAAACGCTTCGACAACTTTTTAATCTTGGTCTCGGAATTCGTGGCCGGAATTTCCTCACGTAAATGCGCAATTTCACGCTCTAGATCGAGCTGCCGCATCATATCTTGGATCGCTTCCGCGCCCATTTTGGCAACGAATTCATCGCCGTGCTCTTCCATAGCCTCGTAGTACTGCTCATCCGTTAGCAGCTGGCCATAATCCAGACCGGTCATACCGGGATCAGTGACAATATAAGATTCAAAATAGAGCACGCGCTCAATATCACGCAGTGTCATATCGAGCAATAAACCGATACGAGACGGCAAAGACTTCAAGAACCAAATGTGCGCAACGGGGCTCGCCAGCTCGATGTGGCCCATGCGCTCGCGGCGCACTTTGGCGAGCGCCACTTCAACACCGCATTTTTCACAAATGACGCCACGGTGTTTGAGACGCTTGTACTTACCGCACAAGCACTCGTAATCCTTCACTGGACCAAAAATCTTGGCACAGAATAAACCGTCACGCTCCGGCTTGAAGGTACGGTAGTTAATAGTCTCAGGCTTTTTTACTTCGCCGTACGACCATGAGCGAATCATTTCAGACGACGCCAAGCCAATGCGAATCGCATCAAACTCATCTGTCTGTCCCTGTGACTTCAGAATGTTAAGTAAGTCTCTCAAGGCTATTCCTCCACGAGGGTGTTAGTGCCGGGGCGCGCGCACGCGCCCACCCAAATTCAACGGTTTAGTCGTTTTCCAACTCAATATCGATCCCCAAAGAGCGGATCTCTTTGACCAAAACGTTGAAGGACTCGGGCATGCCCGGCTCCATACGATGATCACCATCTACGATGTTTTTGTACATTTTTGTTCGACCAGCCACGTCATCCGACTTCACAGTCAGCATCTCTTGCAAGGTATATGCAGCACCATATGCTTCCAGTGCCCATACCTCCATCTCACCAAAGCGCTGGCCACCAAACTGGGCTTTACCACCCAGAGGCTGCTGCGTAACAAGTGAGTAAGAGCCCGTTGAACGCGCATGCATTTTGTCGTCGACCAAGTGGTTCAGTTTCAACATATACATGTAACCAACGGTCACGGGACGCTCAAATTGGTTCCCGGTTCGGCCATCATACAAAGTGAACTGCCCACTCTCGGGCATATCAGCCAACGCCAAGAGCTGTTTGATTTCGCTTTCTGCTGCACCGTCGAATACAGGAGTCGCCATGGGAACCCCTTTACGCAAATTGTGTGCAAGTGTGCGAACCTCTTCGTCGCTCAAGGAGTCAAGATCTTCAACACGACCTGCGCCATTGTTGTAAATCTTAGCCAAAAACGCACGTAATTCAGCGACTTCCCGCTGCTCTTCGATCATCGTATTGATTTTCTTGCCCAGTCCGTGCGCTGCCATTCCCAAGTGCGTTTCAAGAATCTGGCCCACGTTCATACGTGAAGGCACTCCCAAGGGGTTCAACACGATGTCTACAGGCTCGCCGTTCTCGTCGAAAGGCATATCTTCGACCGGCATGATAACGGAGATAACACCCTTGTTACCGTGGCGCCCTGCCATTTTATCGCCAGGCTGAATACGTCGTTTAATAGCCAAATAAACTTTGACAATCTTGAGGACGCCGGGGGCCAGATCGTCGCCTGTTTGAAGTTTACGCTTCTTGTCTTCGAAGCGCTCTTCAAGTAGGCGATTTTCATCTTCGAGCTGTTTCTCTGCCGCAGCAATCAAAGCATTTGCCTCTGCATCATCGGTCTTGATTTTGAACCAGCTAGTACGCTCCAAATCAGACAATACCACCTCAGACAGCACGGTACCTTTCGCCAGGCCAGCACCACTCAATGTCTTCTTACCTTCCAGCTGAGAAGATAGACGCGCATATACGGCCTCTTCAAAGATTCGGTATTCTTCCTTGAGATCCTTGCGGAACTCATTCAGCTGGTGGTTCTCTATCTCGCGTGCTCGAGCATCCTTCTCAAGACCATCACGCGTAAAGACCTGCACGTCGATAACGGTACCTTTGGTGCTAGAGGGCACTCGAAGTGAAGTATCCTTCACATCGGAAGCCTTTTCTCCGAAAATCGCACGCAGCAGCTTTTCCTCTGGCGTAAGCTGAGTTTCGCCTTTTGGCGTCACCTTGCCAACCAGTATGTCGCCCGGCTCAACTTCGGCCCCAATATAAACAATACCGGACTCATCGAGCTTAGATAGCGCGCTTTCACCCACGTTCGGGATATCCGCCGAGATTTCCTCTGAACCCAGTTTGGTATCACGAGCAATACAAGTCAGCTCTTGGATGTGGATTGACGTAAAGCGATCTTCTTTAACAACGCGCTCTGACACCAAGATGGAGTCTTCGAAGTTGTAGCCATTCCAAGGCATGAACGCAATGCGCATGTTTTGCCCAAGCGCCAGTTCACCCATATCAACCGAGGGACCATCAGCCAAGATATCACCGCGAGCAACAACATCACCTTTGTTTACAATGGCGCGTTGATTAATACAAGTATTCTGGTTGGACCGTGTGTACTTGACCAGGTTGTAAATATCCACAGGCGCGGCATTGCCCGCACTTTCATCGTCGCTTACGCGCACAACAATACGTCCAGCATCAACCGAATCCACGATACCTGCACGCTTCGCAACAATACAAACACCCGAATCACGAGCAACGTATCGCTCCATACCGGTACCTACAAGCGGCTTATCACTAACCAGTGTAGGAACGGCTTGACGCTGCATGTTTGAACCCATCAATGCACGGTTCGCGTCATCGTGTTCGAGGAACGGGATCAAGGCAGCCGCGATAGATACGACTTGCTTAGGAGACACGTCCATGTAATCAATACGATCCGGCGGCATAACCGTAAATTCGTTCATATGACGCACAGCGACCAAATCGTCGGTAAAGCGCCCTTCGGCATCAACCGATGCGGACGCCTGTGCAATCACGTGCTCTGCCTCGTTAATTGCAGAGAGATACTCGATATTATCGGTCACTTGACCATCTACAACGCGACGGTAGGGTGACTCCAAGAAACCATATTCATTGGTGCGAGCATAGGTCGCAAGTGAGTTGATCAAACCAATGTTTGGTCCCTCTGGGGTCTCAATTGGACACACACGCCCATAGTGGGTCGGGTGTACGTCGCGAACTTCAAACCCGGCGCGTTCACGCGTCAAACCACCCGGGCCTAATGCAGAGACACGACGCTTGTGAGTCACCTCAGAAAGCGGGTTATTCTGATCCATGAACTGAGAGAGCTGGCTCGAACCAAAAAACTCTTTAACGGCCGCTGATACCGGCTTGGCGTTGATCAGATCCTGAGGCATCAAGCCTTCGCTCTCCGCCATCGAAAGTCGCTCTTTCACCGCGCGCTCTACACGAACCAAGCCCACGCGGAACTGGTTTTCGGCCATCTCACCGACCGATCGCACACGACGGTTACCCAAGTGATCGATATCGTCCACAACGCCTTTTCCGTTACGAATAGAAACCAGCATCTTGAGTACATCAACGATGTCATCACGATCCAATACGCCTGAGCCCGTGACGTCCTCGCGTCCAAGACGACGGTTAAACTTCATGCGACCAACGGTCGACAAGTCGTATCGATCGGGTGAAAAGAATAAGTTTTGGAACAGGTTCTCTGCCGATTCCTTGGTAGGTGGCTCGCCTGGGCGCATCATTCTGTAGATCTCGACCAGCGCCTCCAGTTCATTACGAGTCGCGTCCTGCCGCAGTGTGTCGCTCAGGAAAGGACCACAATCTAGATCGTTAGTGTAGATGGTTTCGATCTGAGTTGCGCCGGCGTCGAGCATGGTTTTTAGGATATCGGGCGTCAGTTCGGTATTACACTCAACCAACACCTCACCTGTTTTTTCATCCACAAAGTTCTTAGCCAGAGACCGGCCAAAAAGATAGTCAGCCGGTATTTCAAGCTCTTTCATATCGGCTTTTTCGAGCTCTCTAATATGACGCGCCGTGATACGACGGCCTTGCTCTACGATCACTTTCTTGCCGATTTTAATATCAAAACTGGCCACGTCACCACGAAGACGCTCGGGAATGAGAGCCATCGTAAACGTGTTAGCGTTGTTTACTTGGAATTCGTTGACATCGAAAAACATCTCCAAGATTTCTTCTGAACTATAACCCAAAGCACGAAGGAGTACGGTCGCCGGCAGCTTACGGCGTCGGTCAATACGCACGAACACTTGATCCTTGGGATCGAACTCAAAGTCCAGCCATGAACCGCGATACGGAATAATTCTAGCTGAGTAAAGTAACTTACCTGACGAGTGCGTTTTGCCTTTGTCGTGATCAAAGAAAACACCAGGCGAACGGTGCAACTGAGAGACAATAACGCGTTCGGTACCGTTGATGACAAACGTACCGTTTTCAGTCATTAAGGGTATTTCACCCATGTAGACATCTTGCTCTTTGATGTCTTTAATGGCTTTGCTTGAGGAGTCTTTATCGTAAATGATCAGACGAACTTTGACGCGAAGCGCGCACGCGTAGGTGACACCGCGAAGCTGACACTCGCTCACATCAAAAGTGGGCTGTCCTAACTGGTAATCAACATATTCCAGCGCCGCATTGCCGCTGTAGCTCGCAATCGGGAATACCGATTGAAACGCCGCATGAAGACCGTAGTCACCACGCTGATCAAGGGGCACACCCTGCTGCGTAAATTTTCTATAGGAATCCAACTGAATTGCCAACAGATATGGGATATCCATAACGTTCGGCAACGATCCAAACTCTTTCCGAATACGCTTCTTCTCAGTATAGGAGTAAGCCATCAGTACTCTCCAGCCTCTTTGCAACTGCGTCCGATCTCTCGGTCCGCCACCACCTTCTCAGGCGCTTAAGTGCACGCAAACGCTGCACCCACAAATTCTTCCTGTTATAAGCAGGAAAAGGCCGGTAAGCGATTTCGCTTACCAGCCCATTCTGAACCCATGTAAAACAACGGGCCCATTGCAAACTTACTTGAGCTCGACAGTGCCGCCAGCTTCTTCGATTTGCTTTTTGATGTCTTCGGCTTCTTCTTTTGAAGCGCCTTCTTTGATCGGTGCAGGTGCGCCGTCAACAAGACCTTTTGCTTCTTTCAAGCCCAAGCCCGTGATCGCACGTACTACCTTGATCACGTTAACTTTCTTGTCGCCGCCTGAGGCCAAGATCACATCGAACTCAGTCTGTTCAGCCGCTGCTGCACCGCCAGCGTCGCCACCAGCTGCTGCTGGAGCAACTGCTACCGCTGCCGCTGCAGTTACACCGAATTTCTCTTCCATTGCTGAGATCAACTCAACAACATCCATTACCGACATCGCGGCAATTGCATCTAGGATTTCGTCTTTAGATAAAGCCATTGTATGCTCCTAATTTACTTAAAGGTTGCAAGCGGAAAATTACGCCGCTTCTTTTTGATCTTTCACTGCTGCTAAGGTGCGCACCAGTTTTCCAGGCACTTCGTTCATGGTCTGAGCCAACTTCGTTACCGGCGCCTTCATCACGCTCATCAACATTGATAGAGCCTGCTCGCGCGTCGGAAGCTTCGCCAACACATCCAATTGATCTGCACCCAGTAACTGACCGCTAACCGCCAGCGCTTTGACTTCAAATTTTGCGTTTTCTTTCGCAAAATCCTTGAACAAACGTGCCGCCGCACCCGGATCTTCCATTGAGAATCCGAATAAAGAGGGCCCGACCAAAGAGTTATTTACACACTCAAAGTCCGTGCCTTCTAGAGCTCGCTTCGCCAGCGTATTCCGCACAACGCGGAGTGTTACGCCATTTTCACGAGCTTGGCTGCGCAGGTTCGTCATCGCGTCCACTGTGACACCGCGGGCATCCGCGATAACAAGTGAAAGTGCGCTGGTGGCCGTCTCGTTAACTTCAGCTACGATCGCTTTTTTGTCTTCGAGTCTAATTGCCACTGGTTTTCTCCTGGCTTACATTAAATGTTGTGCTCACGCACAACGCCTATTTGGTGAAAACTTCACCATCTGCGTAGGCGAAATACTTTTCTTTAAACCGCCAACTACTCGGCACCTACGGTCTTTGATGGCCTTCAGTGAGCAGCATTACCGACTTGCCAACTGTATCTAAAGACCTCAAAGTTGACGGGCGAACCCGTCGCGCCTCATCCGTGAGGCTCTAAGCGGCAAGCCGCTTAGAAATCCAATGCGCTATGATCTACGGTAACACCCGGACCCATCGTGGTCGAAAGCGTGACCTTTTTCATATAAACACCTTTTGCGGAAGAGGGCTTAGCCTTCTTCAAATCAGCGAGAACCGCCTGCAAGTTGCCACGAATAGCATCTGCATCAAAGCTGATTTTGCCGATGCCGCCATGAATAATACCGTTCTTATCCGTTCGGTAACGCATCTGGCCCGCTTTCGCATTGTTGACCGCCGTAACAACGTCGGGCGTTACGGTGCCAGTCTTGGGGTTTGGCATCAGGCCGCGAGGACCCAAAATTTGACCCAACTGACCGACAACGCGCATTGCATCTGGAGACGCAACAACAACGTCAAAATCCATCATGCCGCCTTTAATTTGATCGGCCAGATCTTCCATACCAACGAAATCAGCGCCCGCTTCTTTTGCCTTCTCCGCAGCGTCACCTTGGGTAAACACGGCCACCCTAACAACGCTACCAGTACCATGCGGTAAAGTAGTTGCACCGCGAACGGCTTGATCTGATTTACGCGCATCAACGCCTAAATTCACAGCCACTTCAACAGACTCAACGAACTTGACGGTAGAGCACTCTTTTAAAAGCGCGACCGCTTCATCAACTGAATACACTTTGTCTGCATCAATCTTCTCGCGGATCATTTTTTGACGCTTAGATAACTTTGCCATCTTTTACGCCTCCTCTACTTCAATACCAGCTGAACGAGCGCTACCAGCAATCGTTCTAACGGCTGCGTCCATGTCGGCCGCAGTCAGATCCGGCCATTTCATGGTCGCCACTTCCTCAAGATGCGCGCGAGTCGCTTTACCCACCTTGTGCGTATTAGGCGTCGCAGAACCTTTGGATATGCCAACCACTTTGCGCAGCAGAACGGCCGCAGGTGGGGTCTTTTTGATGAACGTAAACGATCGATCGCTGTAAACCGTAATTACAACAGGAATAGGGAGCCCTGGCTCCATGCCCTGCGTCTCAGCGTTGAACGCTTTACAGAATTCCATAATGTTCACGCCGTGTTGGCCCAGCGCGGGACCGACGGGTGGACTTGGGTTAGCCTGACCAGCCTTAACTTGCAGCTTGATGTAGGCTTGTACTTTCTTAGCCATAGTTACTCTCCTGGGTGCAAACGCTCACAATACGGTCGAGCTCCCCGATTACAATGCGGCTTCCCGCCTTTGGCGCTTGCGCGCCCCTATCCTCAGGTTTTTTCGACCTGACTGAATTCCAACTCAACCGGTGTCGATCGTCCAAAGATCAAAACAGCGACATTCAAACGACTCTTCTCGTAGTTGACCTCTTCAACCACGCCATTGAAGTCATTAAAAGGTCCGTCTACCACGCGAACCATTTCGCCTGGTTCAAACAGGGTTTTAGGACGCGGCTTCTCTGTGCCATCTTCGACACGACGCAAAATAGCCTGCGCCTCAGCGTCAGTAATAGGCGCAGGCGCATCCGCCTTGCCACCAATAAAGCCCATGACCCTAGGCGTCTCTTTCACGAGATGCCAGGTATCATCATCTAATTCCATTTGCACCAACACGTAACCTGGAAAGAATTTTCTTTCGCTCTTACGTTTTTGGCCATTTTTCATTTCGACAACTTCTTCCGTGGGAACAAGCACATCGCCAAAACGATCTGTCATGCCATGCAGGTCAATCCGCTCTTTGAGAGCGGTCGCTACCTTTTTTTCGTACCCAGAGTACGCATGAACGACATACCAACGCATAGACATGGTTAATTCCTCGTTTATTTAGCCGATGACCAGGGAAACTAACCATCCCAGGAATGAGTCTAGACCCCACAAAATAAGAGCAACGACCAATACGAACGCAACAACGATCAAAGTCGTTTGCACCGTCTCCTGACGTGTAGGCCAAACCACCTTTCGAATTTCAGTCCGGGCTCCTTTGATTAAGGACCAAGCACTGTGACCTTTCTCTGTTTTAAGCGCAATTGCCAGAGCAAGTGCAGCGAGGATCAACAGGGCGACCACGCGATACAGCAATGACTCACTACTGAACACGCTGTTGCCGTACACACCTGCAGCCACAATCAAAGCAACCATCAGCCACTTCAGACCGTCGTACTTTGATGCAATATTCTCTGAACTCATGCTAAACCCACTGTATCTTGCCACTGCCACTATTAATGGCAGGCCAGGAGGGAATCGAACCCCCAACCTGCGGTTTTGGAGACCGCCGCTCTGCCAATTGAGCTACTGGCCTAACATTTTTTTCGCCGCCTCAAAATCAGACGACAAGGCCGAACTGCTTACGATCAAGTAGTTCGGCCCTATTAACCGGAGCAAATCCGGCAATGACTTACTCGATGATTTTGGCTACAACGCCCGCACCAACGGTACGACCACCTTCGCGAATCGCGAAGCGAAGACCATCTTCCATTGCAATCGGCGCAATCAAAGTCACAGTCATCTGAATGTTGTCACCAGGCATAACCATCTCAACGCCTTCAGGAAGCTCACACGCACCCGTTACGTCCGTAGTACGGAAGTAAAACTGAGGACGGTAACCTTTGAAGAACGGCGTGTGACGACCACCTTCATCTTTTGACAATACGTAAACTTCCGCTTCAAACTTAGTGTGCGGCTTAACGGAACCGGGCTTAGCCAATACCTGACCACGCTCTACGTCTTCACGCTTAGTACCGCGCAACAAAACACCTACGTTTTCGCCCGCGCGACCCTCGTCGAGCAGCTTACGGAACATCTCAACACCCGTACAGGTGGTCTTGGTGGTCTCACGGATACCAACGATCTCGATCTCTTCACCAACCTTAATAACACCACGCTCTACACGGCCCGTTACTACCGTACCACGACCTGAAATCGAAAATACGTCTTCTACCGGCATCAAGAACGTCTGGTCAATCGCACGCTCTGGCTCAGGAATGTAAGAGTCAAGCGCTTCAACCAGCGCTTTAACCGCTGACGTACCGAGCTCGTTGTCGTCTTCGCCGTTCAAAGCCATCAAAGCCGAACCACAAATGATCGGAGTGTCGTCACCAGGGAAATCGTACGTATCCAGAAGCTCACGAAGCTCCATTTCAACCAACTCTTTCATTTCTTCGTATTCTTCCGTACCAACACCACCGCAGTCTTCTGCAAGCAGGTCAGCTTTGTTCAAGAACACAACGATGTAAGGTACACCTACCTGACGTGACAACAGAATGTGCTCACGTGTCTGTGGCATAGGACCGTCAGTCGCACCACAAACCAAAATCGCACCGTCCATCTGTGCCGCACCCGTGATCATGTTCTTAACATAGTCAGCGTGCCCTGGGCAGTCTACGTGTGCGTAGTGACGAATCGATGAATCGTACTCTACGTGTGAAGTCGCAATCGTAATACCACGCTCACGCTCTTCCGGTGCGTTATCAATACCATCAAACGCAACCGCTTGTCCTCCAAATACCTCTGCGCAAACTCGAGTAAGAGCCGCTGTCAGAGTCGTCTTACCATGGTCTACGTGACCAATTGTGCCCACGTTTACGTGAGGCTTACTACGCTCAAACTTTTCCTTTGCCATTACGACAGTCTCCTAAATCTTGCACCAGCGCTGCTAGCTACGTTTAATGGCACCAGCCATTTTATTGACAACGCTGGCGAGGCCACCGTTGCGTTCTAGGAAGTGGAGCTCATAACCGGATTTGAACCGGTGACCTCTTCCTTACCAAGGAAGTGCTCTACCTACTGAGCTATATGAGCCTATAACTTCCTTACTTGGAGCGGGCAGCGGGAATCGAACCCGCATCATCAGCTTGGAAGGCTGAGGTTCTACCATTGAACTATGCCCGCATCACTCTCGCGCTTAACAGGCATTGTTAGTACCCTATAAGCAAGCCCCGCAGTCGCAATGCGCCAGCAGGGTGTCATTCTTTAATCCTGAGAAACCAACGCGGCACCACCGAATCAGGTTTCGCCATTTAACCTCGGGCTTTCGCGCCAGGAAAATGGTGGAGGGGGGTGGATTCGAACCACCGAAGCTTTCGCGTCAGATTTACAGTCTGATCCCTTTGGCCACTCGGGAACCCCTCCGAAAGGCGGCACATTTTCCAGACGGACGCCGTGTTTGTCAACATAAAAAGTCCGAAAAAAGTTTTATCTGAAACATTGCATCCTGCCAAGCCTTTGCCTATCATTGCGATCCGCATTTGGCTGGCGTAGCTCAGTAGGTAGAGCAGCTGATTTGTAATCAGCCGGTCGGGGGTTCGATTCCTCTCGCCAGCTCCATTTTCCTCGTTCGGAGGATGATCCCAAAGCAACTAATC
>JAUHWV010000230.1 GCA_030427335.1 Gammaproteobacteria bacterium
ATTGGATGAATTTATCGAAATGCACAAATAACGATTGTTTCACGCTGTTGTTGCGGCCTCTTCGGAGGCCTTTTTTGTATCTTAAATAGGGGATTTAAATACCTCGGCTGCTAAACAAACTGTTTTCACAGCACCCAGCAGCAGATCATGAGATTCGTACCCTAGTGACTTAATAAATTCGGTGATGCGGGTTTTTACTGACCGTGTTTGATCGAACAAGTCGCTATCTAAGCATCGCCCATTCTCGCTACAACCTTTGCCGAATCCCGGAACGCGCTAGGCGCATGGCCTGTCCACTGCTTGAACGCCCGCCGGAAGGTTGCGGCGGAGCTAAACTGCAGCTTATCGGAGATATCCTCAATAGAGAGCGAAGACGAAGTCAGAAGCTCCCGCGCCCAATCGGCCCGGCAGGCTTCTTTGGCTTTGGATATCGATGTGCCCGCCTCATCCAGGCGTCGCCTTAAGGTGGCGCTGCTCACGTTAAACAGGCTCGCCAATTGATCAACCGTGGGAATCGGCTCTTGCTTTAGCATGTTGGCTTTGATGATGGCGTAGACCGTTTCGTGCAGCCCGCTGAAGCTCAAATCGTTTGAGACCAAATCAAATGGGAAGCGCTTAAGAAGCTCTCGCAGCTCTTCGGATGAGCGAACGAGCGGCTGCTTTAAAAAGTGAGAGGGGAAGCGAAACTGGTTGGACTCCGCCGCAAACGAAACCGGGTAGTGAAAGAGTTCGTGTATTGCATCAGCTGGCAGGTAGTCGGGTGCGGCTAACTCTAGTCGCTCCACCTCGATTGTTTGACCGATTAACCAGCTGAATAGGCGGTGGTAACTCGATAGCCCCAGTAGGTCGCTGATCAAACTGCTGGCCCCCGCTCGGCCGCGAAAGGTCCGCATGGTAAAGCGCGCGGTTGAGCCTCGATAGGTGAGTGTTAACTCACCGGCCTTGCCCTCTAACATTTGGCAAAAACGCGCAGCGCGGTGAATGGCTTCGTCTAAATTGCGGCACGTGATCAAACAGAAACACAGCAGCTCGAACTCGTCTTTCACCATGGGGGCGTGGCCGCTCGCCTCATTGGCGTGCAGCTCGAATAGTTGAATGCACTCTTGCACCAAGAGCGAAAGATTTGATCGAGACAGGTATTTTATGCGCCCGCTTTGTAAGTCGCGCAGAGTGCAGCGGATTTGAGCTTGGCTCAGTAGTGCATCCGCATCGCCCCCGGCCTGTTGTGCCGCCTCAAGCAGGCTTGCCACGGCGGAACCCGACACGCGATTGAGTCGAGGTTTGGCGACGGTTTTGTGTTTGCTTGCAGTCATACTGCAGATGCTATCACAGAGGTTCAATCATGTTTGAGTATGAGGCATCAAAGGCGGAAAGCAGGCTTGCGCGAATCCATTCTGGTATCAGAGATAAACGCTTATGGTTCCGCGCACGTCACTACTCGATTCCATCTATGTGCACGAATCACACTTCACGGATCAGTGCCTTTGATATTCGATTTTTGGTTTTGAATCGAGGCAGGACTGATCCCGTCGGGCTATACTGGGCGCGTCTCTAAAGAGGTCGCTATGCAGAAACTTCGAATCGATAAATGGCTTTGGGCTGCGCGCTTTTTTAAAACCCGCTCGCTGTGTAAACAGGCGATCGAGGGCGGTAAAGTGCATGTGAATGGTCAGCGTGTGAAGGTCTCAAAAGACATTGTGGTCGGCGACGCCATTCGCGTACGCCAAGGATGGGATGATAAAGATATTGTTGTGCTGAGTTTGTCAGACCAGCGTCGTGGTGCGCCCGAGGCACAGCTGCTGTACGAGGAGACGCCGGAGAGTATTGCTAAGCGCGAGGCCGAGGCGCTGGCGCGCAAGGCAGCCGGTGGCATGGTCGGGCGGCCAGATCACAAGCCATCCAAGCGGGAGCGGCGCCAGATTCATCGGTTTAAGAATATTAACGATTCGGAGACTGACGGTTCCCCTTAAGGTAATTTGTTTTTCGTTTCGTTTCGTTTCGTTTCGTTTCGTTTCGTCTTACTTCTTATTCGCTAATGACGAAGGGGCAGGATTGCATTGGGGCCCCTTTTGTCCCTGGGGGTTTGCCACGTATGTCGCGCTTATAACATCTGGCGGCCTGCTCGACGAGCGGACCGGTATAGATTCCGGTGCCCAGTCAGGCGCAACCCAACCCAACCCAACCCAATCCAATCCAACCCAATCCAATCCAACCCAATCCAATCCAAGCCAAGCCAAGCCAAGCCAAGCCAAGTGATCGCTACTCAGCTTCAAAAATACTTTTCTCCGCTTGGTCTTTCACCGTGAGCAGGTCGAATTCTTTACCAATACCTTAATAAAACACCTCCGATGACTTGAAATCGTAATAATTTGGGAATATATTCCCAAAAATGGATATAGAGATAGAAAACCCAGTTAAAACGATGGCGCTGAAAATCCTGCGCCCGCTCGTTCGAATGCTCATTCGCCAAGGGGTCGCCCATCGCACCTTGGAGGATTACGTTCGCGAGGCCTACGTGCTTGAGGGCGAGGATGAGCTGATCGCAAATGGCGGAAAGGCCACTGTGTCCAGCCTAGCTGTGCTTACGGGTCTTAGCCGTAAAGAAGTTAAGCGTTTAAAAGACAGCGCGGCCGATGGTGAAGAGGGCGATGCGGTGCAGCGACATCGCATTGTAAGGCTGCTGGGCGCGTGGTCGAATCACCCGGATTTTTCTAAAAATGGCGAGGGCCGGCCTCTATCCATTCACGGCGAACACGGTTTTGCGGAGCTGGTAAAGCGCTTTAGCGGCGATATGACGCCGGTTTCAACGCTCAGCTTGCTCGAGCAAAGCGGTAACGTGTTGCGGGTAGGTGATGAACTTTATCTCATCAAAAAGCACTACATGCCTGTTCAAACGCCAACGCAACAGCTGGCTCTGTTTGGTACAGACGTTAATGAGCTTATGCATACGATCACTCACAACCTGAGCTCCAAACATCAAGATCGTTGGTTTCAGCGCAAGGTGTCCAATGCTCAGGTCAGTGTCGAGTCGCTCGAGGCGTTCAAGCAGTACTCTGCGAAAAAATCGATGGCCTTGCTCGAAGATTACGACGATTGGCTCTCGAAACACGAGGTCAACACGTCATCAAACACTGAATCAAGCGACGAGCCAGCCAATTCAGCCTACGTCACTGTCGGAATTTACTATTTGGAATCCCCTCAGAAGGAGAGTGAATCATGAGGTTTATTGATCGCAAGTTAGTGGGTGTTGCGCTGCTAACGGGATTACTCGTGGCCTGTGGAGGCGGCGGAGGCGGTGGCTCAACGCCTGCTCCTGCACCAACGGGTGGTACGGACAATACCGGTGGAGCAACCGGCGGCACCGATAATACCGGTGGAGCAACGGGAGGTACGGGCGGCGGTACCGATTTGGGTATCAGCGGCAGTGGCGCCCCAATAGCGCTCGGCACCATTGATGCCTTTGGCAGTATCTTTGTAAACGGTGTTGAGT
>JAUHWV010000231.1 GCA_030427335.1 Gammaproteobacteria bacterium
AGCCCCTTGTTGTTAAAGCCCATCCGATTAATTATGGCTCGATGTTCGGGTAGGCGAAATAATCGCGGCTGGGGATTACCCGGCTGAGGCCTGGGCGTAACGGTACCGACTTCGATAAACCCGAAACCAAGAGATCCCAAGGCATCAATGTGGTCACCATTCTTATCGAGCCCCGCTGCCAGTCCGATAGGATTGTCAAACCGCAGACCCATACAGGTCTGGGGATTCGATTTAACCTCTGCAGCCACCGTCCAACTCAGACTTAAAGCCTGCAACAGATCGAGACTCCCGAGGGCAACCCGGTGTGCGACCTCAGGTGGAAGCAAGTGTGTCAGTCTAGCCGCAATGGACATTGAGTAAGCTCCTAACTTGTTTGGCGCGCATCCTACTGCCCACGGGCCTGTCTCGCAAGCTCCGTAAGTTCCCTTAGCAGTACAGCGAATACCGCGAAATCTGGAGACTCAACTGACTTAAATTGCGCCAACAACTCGAACCAGCGATCGACGGCAATACCGACCGTTTGTAGTTTTGCAACAAGCTCACCCTCTGTCGGCATGCCCCGAGAGCTACTCTCTGCAAGCAAGGTCTCCGTAAACGCCTGCTGCACTGTGGCTATTTCCTCTAAATAAGCATCTCGCGCAAGCACGCGCCATTCGCTATCAATGGACGTTGCCTTCAAGCTGCTAGCAAGAAAATCAAAGCCCAAGATGATACCGACAGTGCGATGGGCTTGATACATTAGATTGGCATCAACACCCAAAGCGCAAGAGGCGGCTGCAATGCTTGGCAACTCATGCAGTGAGTTCGCATTCGCGACAAGATGCCGTGCATAATGACTCTCTATCAAGTCCAGCACTTCGCCGTCAGGGTCAGCGCCGACCCTTTGTGTCTCGCCATCAGAGTTTAAAGTGGGCAACACACTTTGAACCCCGCGCATTAGATCAGACAATTTAATCTGCCCCGAGTCGATTTTCGTTCTGTTGCGCAAAAACCATCGGACGCTGCGTTTGATCAACTGAGCCAGACCTAAAAGTAGCCGATATGCCGCGTCTGCATGCACGGGGCTCACGTTTTTCACCACCTCACTCCAAACGGCATCAATACGATACATCTCAATCACCCGCGCATAGGCGACCGCCAGATCCGAGGCCGTACCGCCGGTGGCGTGAACTTGGCGGAAGAGTACGTTTGGACCCAGTCGATTCACCATATCGTTGGCCAGTTGCGTCGCAATAATCGCTGACCTTAAGGGGTGCTCGGCGAGCGCATCACCAAACTCCTGCACCATTGCACTGGGGAAGCTTCTAGCTAACCAGCCAGGCGCAACGTCGCTTGCCGCAAGACTGTCGATCAAAGCCATCTTTAAATGAGATTTGCTGGCTGAGAGCAAGACCGCCAACTCAGGACGGGTAAGTCCTAGGCCTTGGGCTCGCCGTTCAGCAATCGTTTCATCGCTCGGCAACGCCTCTAGCCTTCGACTTAGCATACCTCGACTTTCAAGTTCGCCAATTAATGCCTTATATTCGAGCAATCGGTCCGCACTCTCTTGCTCGAGCATGCTGATGGCTAGAGTCTGCGACGCGTTGTTATGCAGCACGTGACGCGCCACAGATTCCGTGTAGGAGAGCAGTCTCTCGTCTCGGCTTGAGCCCGTTATGGCTCCTTTTTTAACGAGGGTGTTCAGGAAAATCTTGATGTTAACTTCGTGATCCGAACAATCGACCCCGCCCGCATTATCGATAAAATCGGTATTACAACGCCCACCGGCTAGCGAGTACTCGACACGCCCCCGCTGGGTTAAACCCAAATTCCCCCCTTCACCGACAACCCGCGCGCCAAGCTCTGCTCCGTTAATCCGGATAGCATCATTCGCTTTATCGCCGACTTCGAGATGGGATTCCGTCATGGCTTTAACGTAGGTGCCAATACCCCCATTCCAGAGCAGATCAACTGGCGCCTTTAGGATGGCTGTTATCAACTCGTTGGGGGTACAGCGCTCTGCCTCTATATTCAGCAAGGCTTGCATTTCTGGACTCACGGGAATCGCCTTTGCATCGCGAGAAAAGACGCCGCCACCAGACGAAATCAACTCATTCCGGTAGTCGGCCCAACCGCGCTTCGATTCACGAAACAGTCGCTCACGCTCTGCATAACTGCTTTCAGCATCGGGATTTGGATCAATAAAGATGTGACGGTGGTTAAAAGCCGCTACCAGGTGAATCGAGCGTGATAACAACAAGCCGTTGCCAAAAACATCGCCCGACATATCACCAATACCAACCGCGGTTACCCGATCTCGATTAACATCGACTCCCAGCTCCTGGAAATGACGCTCCACCGAAACCCATGCGCCACGCGCGGTAATCCCCATTTTTTTGTGGTCATAGCCCTTACTGCCGCCCGAGGCAAAAGCATCTCCAAGCCAAAAATCGAAACGATCCGAAATCGCGTTGGCCAGATCCGAAAAAGTCGCAGTGCCCTTGTCGGCAGCCACAACGAAATAAGGATCGTCCGTGTCGTATATTCTCAGTTCAGAGGGCCTGAAAACACCCGATTCATCTTGATTATCCGTGATCTCCAGCAGCGCCGTAATAAAGTTTTGGTAGCAGGCTTTACCCAGCTCAAACCGCGCGGCTTGATCAAGGTGTAGCATGGGCTCGCGAACAACGAAACCGCCTTTAGCACCGACGGGAACAATAACCGCATTCTTAACTTGTTGTGCTTTAACGAGCCCCAGAACTTCGGTCCGGAAATCCTCGCTCCGATCAGACCAGCGCAACCCGCCGCGCGCTACAGGGCCACCGCGCAGGTGAACCCCCTCGACCCGAGGGGAGCACACATAAATTTCCCGGAAAGGGACGGGTTCAACCATTCCTGGAATGCGACTAGGGTCAAGTTTTAGAGTGACATAGTCGCAGGACCCAGAACCCGACAGCCCGATGTTGGTGCGAAGTGTTGCCTCTAATAGGGCCCAATAATGCTTGAGAACCCGATCCTCGCCCAGATTCTCAACGCGCTCTACGCCCGACTCAAATTCAGCTCGTAGGGCTTGCCATTTTTCATTATCGAACTCGGGTTGATCGCGCCCGAACTTGTAGCCGAAAGCCACTGCTAGCTGCTGAGTCAAGCCGCGGTGCACTGCGAGAGCCTCCGCCATAAACTCCAGTGAATAAGGAAACGTAATTTGCTTCGAATAACGAGCGTAAGCGCGCAGAACGGCAATTTGCTGCCAATCCAAGCAGGTTCCCAGCAAGAGCCGATTTAAAGGATCACTCTCGCAAGTGCCCTGCCATACCCGGATAAAAGCGGCTTCAAAACGACGCTTCAGATCAACTCGATCGGGGAACAGCTCGGACAGATACTCCAGTGAGAACTCTTGAATCCATATAGTTTCATCTTTAGCCCCGCCAATTTCATAGGGGCGCTCCGATAAGACCCTCAAGCCAAAATGCTCAAGTACAGGTAACACA
>JAUHWV010000232.1 GCA_030427335.1 Gammaproteobacteria bacterium
CATCCAACAAAAGCGTTTGGCCGGTAATATAGCCCGTGTAAACACTGCACAAGAAAGCACATACCTTGCCAAATTCGTCTGCTGTTCCAAAACGCTGCGCGGGGATTGCGCGACGCATGAGCTCCTCTACTTCTTGGGGTATTCGGTTCATGCGAGCACCATTTGCCACAAAGATATTATCGAGCCGTTCGGTTGCATGAAGACCTGGAAGTAAACCGTTAATCGTTACATTATGAGGAGCGAGCGATGCGGCGATACCTTTGCAGTAGGACACCAAACCCGACCGCATGGCATTAGAAAGGTCCAAACCAACCATGGGCGATTTCACCGAAGCGCTGGTAATCGTGACCACTCGCCCAAAACCGCGATCACACATCCCTTTTACAACCCGGTTAATCAAATCGGTCATGCCATACAGGTTCGCGTCGAGCGCAGCGACCCAGTCTTCGCGATTAAGGTCGCGGTAGTCCTTAACGGGCGGGCCGCCCGCATTAGCCACTAATATGTCAGGGTCAGGGCAGGCGGCTAAGACTGCATCTCGACCCTCTGCCGTACTCAAATCCGCAGCGACGCCTTCGATTTCAACAGGGTATTCACAGCGAAGCGAATTAACCAGTTGCGCGAGAGGCTCGGCCGAGCGCGCAACGAGTACGATATTAACGCCTTCCGCAGCTAATGCTCGAGCACAGCCGAGGCCCAATCCTTTTGAGGCACCGCACACGATGGCCTGTTTACCTGATAATCCTAAATCCATCTATTACTCCCTTGATAATTGAGCGATTTTGCACTGGCCCAGTAATAATAAACTCCGTCTGCAATTCACGTCTTGATCGAGTATGAAACCCAAACGCAGTCGAGATACACTCCACGGTATTGAAACTGCTAAAGAGACCCACTCTAGCATGAATTCACTCGAGCAACGCATCGCCGCATTGGAAGCCAGACTCACCCAAGTAGAGGACCAACTCGCTTTTTATCAGGCAGTTGCGACTTATGGACCGGCGGTTGACAGCCTGACTAATGATGTCGCCGGTGACCTTTGGTTTGAAGACGGGTCTTATGATATCGGCGACCCCAGTTTTGCAATGGGCTCGCGCGAAGAAATTATTGCCGTGATGAATGGTGAAGGGCATGGGGCCTTGGTAGATCAAGGTTGTGCTCACGTTATGTCAACACCTCTCGTCGGCATTGCAGGTGAGCGCGCGATCGGTCTTGGCTACCACCGTTTGTATCGACACACAGAAGCAGGATACGAATGTTATCGACTGTCCGTAAGCCGGTGGGATTGGATGCGCGATGGCTCGAGCTGGCGCGCTCAAAAACGCACGCATCGACTTCTAGACGGTAGTGCGGAGGCGCGAACCCTACTGAAAGAGACCCTACTCGAAATCAGAAATATGACAAAGCCGGGTTGATCACGCCACTCGCCGCAGGCGGGTTCGGCGACCTGAAACACGGGGTCTGGGTGTGATCGGCTCGATGGGTTTATCGTCGTCCAGTTGTGACTTCAACCAGTCCATTATGGCAGGGCTTACATCACCTATGAGTGTGTTAACCCCGGCTGTGCCAAAAATACGATTGAATTCGAGTAAGTAGGGATGTCGACCAACCATGGCAATGTCGAAGCCTGCGTGGTCTACACGGGTTCGTCTGGCAAACTCCTCGACCAGCCGAACCGCGGCACGCGGTAGCCGACCTGCCATCATGGTGCCGCCCTGACTGATATTGTTGTAGAACCCTTTTTCTGCCTGCAAGCGCCAGTAGCCACCGATGACTTTCTCACCTATCAGCACCAAACGAAGGTCGCGATCGATCGGCAGATACTCCTGCGCATAAACCACATCGGTTTGCTCGTAATAGCGCACCCAATCATTGCGGTTCTCGATCAAAAACACCCCTTCGCCGCGGCTGCTTTTGGGGATCTTTGCTACAAAGGGGTAGTCGAGCTGCCGCAAGATCTCGTCAAGCGCGTCCGCTGATTTTGGCAAGATAAGCGTATCCGGCGTGTTGGCAGGGCACAACGTTTGAAACACTCGGGTCATCTCAATTTTATTGTGACCAATACGGTAGCTGGCCTCACTCGGAAAGACTTTTGCGCCCAAGCCATAAACCAATGCATTGAGCTGCCAGTACTCAGGAAAGAGCACGAAATCAGACGATTGGATAGCCTCTTTATAGGCAAAGAGCTGCTCGGGCTTTATGCGATAATCGCAGGGCAGCGAGAGTGTGCGTAAGGTATCGAAAGAGAGCAGTTTCATCGACGACAAAACAAGACAAGGTGGCGAAGTTTACGCCCAAATTATTTTCGACGTCCAGTGCGTAATCGCAACGCAAACTGCCAGAGTCGCTCCTTACCAGAGATTTTTACTCGCTTGAGCTCGAAGGGGTCGGCATGGCTTAAATCGTCGATCCCTTCCATCGTGGTGACCGCGAACCGAAAGCCTGCCTCTTGCGCGAGGGAGACGTCCTGGTCGCCGTAGATCCCGAAGGGGTAGGCAAAGCTCGCCACTTCCACTTGAAACTGTGCTTCGAGGATTCGCTTAGCTTGAGTGATCTCTCGCCGCCGATGATCGGAGTTTAGCGTCGGCAAATTAGCGTGCGTCAGCGTGTGGGCCCCGAGCTCCCAGCGCCCGCTCGCGAGCATTGCAGCGACCTCTGCGTCCGTCAATTTTGGTTCTCGCATCAGCTCTCCGGAATCGTGATGCGCTTTCTTGGCCGTAGACCAATCGCGATCAAACCGCTCGACGACCAAATACAGCGTCGCCTTCGCGCCGTATTGTGCGAGCACTTTATCGGCATGAATCAAGTTATCTTGGTAGCCGTCATCAAAGGTAATAACGACCGTCTTCTCGGGCAAGGGGTTTGCCAATTCGGAGACATGCGCAAAATGCCAGCCTGACTCCGACAAATACTTAATCTGTTCCTCAAATCGCTCTGGCGGCACCCGCAGTTTATTAAATTTGGCGCCGGGGCGGTGCGGGCTCACCATGTGGTACATCAAAACCCGTGGATGTCGGTAGGGTAGCGTGGGGTGCCACCACCGGTTCTCTAGAGAAAACCAAATAGCCACTGCGGCCAAACCCAGTAGAAGCTCAATCATGACAAAGCTCCTTATAGACATCCAGGGTCGCACTCAGCATCGCCTGCTTGGTGAAAGGGTGCTCCGTCTTTGGTTTTGAGTCCGAGCCGAGTACGCGCATAAGTGCCTTGACCGCCGAGGCGTGATCGCCCAAGGGCACTAAACCCTCGGGGAACAGCGTCTCCATGATTTCGGACACACCCCCGTGGTCGTAAGCCACAACGGGGCGCCCCAACGCTAAGGCCTCAAGCACGGTGCGACCAAATGACTCCGGCTGCGTGCTTAGGGACACACAGGCGTCCGAGGCCGCCATGATATCTCTTAGGTCCGAACGAGCGCCGGTGAAAGTAATGTTATCCTTTAATCCT
>JAUHWV010000233.1 GCA_030427335.1 Gammaproteobacteria bacterium
GCCGGCTTCTATTGCCGCGTATCGGGGTTTACTACTCATCTGCTTAGCCTTCGGGTTCTGCATGGGTAATTGTGACTCAGTGTTTATCGAGGCGAGTACCACCATCAACGAAAGTCACCGAATTCGACTCAGTCTAGCAGTAAAGGGGTGGTCACCTAAGTGAATACGTATGTGCCCCTGAACGCTGGTGTCGTTTCATGAAAGGCGCAGGTTGCTGTTTCAAATTATTAACGTTAGTCGCTTGGGTTGTGTTCCGTGGATATCCGAGGCACGGGTGGCATTGTTCAATCGCTGCTATCACGTAAGACGAAGTGGGCAGATTGCAATTAACGGAGGGGCCGGAGTAATCCGACCCCTTCTTACCATGATTGACGGTGGGAGTGTACTCCGACCCCTCCGCACAGCTGCCTGCCCATCGTTTCGGTGGTTAAGCCGCAGACACCGATACCGGGACCCCGTTCACAGCCGCATTGCCACTCAGATCATCGAGGTATTCGTGATCAGTGATGTCATTACAGCTTACACCTTTGTTGGCGATCGCGATGTCCATTTTGATCCCTGTGCGATCGTGCCCATAGCCGTGCGGCAAACTCACAACCCCCGGCATCACCTGATCGGTAATCTCAAGCGGCGCAGTGACGGTGCCCACCCGCGAGGTAATCGCAACCTCTTCGCCCTCACTTAAACCCTGCGCGCCGGCATCGCTTGGGTGCATCATGAGCGTACAGCGGTTCTTACCTTTCACTAAGCGGTGGTAGTTGTGCATCCAGGAGTTGCAGTCGCGCACGTGTCGCCGCCCAATCAAACGGAACGGCGCAGTGTCATCTTGCTCGCTGAATTCCGCTAGTAGTCGTGGAAGATCCGATAGAGGCTCCGGCGTGGCGCAATTGATACGTTTGTCTTTGGTTTGCAAACGCTCGGGCAGCAGCGGCTTAAGCTCGCCCAGATCAATGCCCGATGGGTTATCGATCAACGCCTGCAGATTCAACTTGTGCTCGGTGTTCTCGCCGTAGGGGCCACCTTTGATACCCGCGTCGATAATCATGTGCGGCGGAATTCGCTTGGGTGCTTCTAGGCCGAGACGCGCCGCGACGCGCTCACCGAGACCGACAAAGATCTCCCAGTCGTGCAGCGTGCCTTCGGGCTTGTCGAACACGGCTTGGTTAAAGCGCGTGGTGTTACGCAGCGCGTTCACGTGAAAACCCAGATCGTAGTGGTCGTGCTCAAGCGGCGAGGTTGGCGGCAAGATGATATCGGCATGCCGCGTGGTTTCGTTCAGGTAAGGATCGAGTGATAGCATAAAGTCGAGTTGCTCGAGCGCCTCATCCAGCTGTCGGCCATTGGGCGTGGATAAAACCGGGTTGCCTGCGCCTGTGAATAGGACCTTGATCTGACCTTCACCGGGGGTGGTGATTTCCTCTGCCAGTGCAGCGGATGGCAACTCCCGATCAAATTCGGGTAAGTTGCGCTTGCGAGAACGGTGCCGACCAAAACCACCCGGGCCGGTGTTGCGAACCTGATCAACCGCCGGCAGGGTGAACATGGATCCGCCCACGCGATCGATATTGCCGGTGACGATGTTGATAATCTGAATCGCCCACTGGTTCAGCGCGCCGTAGCGCTGCACGGATACGCCCATGCGCCCATAGCAAATGGCTTTTTCGGCTTTCGCAAAATCGTGCGCAATTTGCTCAATGGTGGTGGTACCAATACCCGTATGCTGTGCGGCCAGTTCTGGAGTAAAGGCCTGCACCGCCTCCGCTACGATTTCGACCCCATCGGTAAATTCGGCTAGGTGCCCAAGATCAGCCAGGCCATCCCGCAAAATGACGTTTAAGAGTGCCAGAATAAAAAGGGCATCGGTGCCCGGCTTGATGAAATGGTGCTCACTCGCCATTTCAGCCGTTTCGGTTCGGCGGGGGTCAAGCACCACCAGCTTGCCGCCGCGGGCTTTTAAGTCTTTGATGCGCTGTTTGATATCGGGTACCGTCCAGATGCTGCCGTTGGATGCAACCGGATTGCCGCCCAGCATCAAAAAATAATCGGATCGGTCGATGTCAGGGATGGGGAACATCAACTTGTGCCCAAACAGCCACATGGAAGTGAGGTGGTGCGGCAATTGATCCACCGATGTAGCAGAGAAACGATTCTTTGTACGCAGCAATTTAAACAGGGCGCCCTGGTGGGTCATCATGCCGTAGTTGTGGATGGTTGGGTTGCCCATGTAAACGCCTATGCTGTCAACGCCGTAGCGCTCTGCTGAATCAGCTAGGGCACTGGCTGCGGTGTCGAGCGCTTCGTCCCAGCTTATTGGTTCGTGCGTGAACGAACCGTCTGCGTGCTTGACCTTCTTCATAGGTTGGCGCAATCGGTCGGGGTCTTGATGGATGTCTTGCAGGGCGACGGCTTTCGGGCAGATGTGCCCGCGGCTGAGCGGATCGTTTTTGTCGCCTTTGATCGAGATAACCTCGGCTCCGTCGGTTTCGATAACCAAACCACAAATGGCTTCGCACAGGTGGCACGCGCGGTAGTGAGTTTGCTTTGACATCGGGCACTCCTTTTTATTTGCAGCTAGTGTGCGGTGAAGCCAGTTGAGACTCAAGCCTTTGATCGGGTCAGAGTGTGCCACAGCGCAAACGTGATCGGGTTAGAGTGTGCCATAGCGTAAACATGATCGGTTCCGGGTGTGCCATAGCGCAAACATGATCGGGTCCGAGTGTGCCATAGCGCAAACAGAGCTTGTCTGGGCCTCGGGCTGGGGTTAATGTAGGCATAATGTAGAGGAAGCCCCTATGCCCTTTGGCCGTAAACCACCGGATATCAGTACAGCTGCGAACCAAGAGCTGACGCCGGCCATGCGTTTATTGGAGCTTCAGCGAAAACACCGTGCCCTGGATCAAAAAATCTTTGAGCTTCAGGCCAACCCCTATCAAAACCAAATTCTTTTACAGCGGCTTAAAAAAGAGAAATTGCGTTTAAAAGATGCAATCGAGCGTCTCAAAGATGATCTTATTCCCGATTTAGATGCGTAGTTATTACGAAAGGGTCGGAGTGCACTCCGATCCCTTCGTGGCGTCGCGCAGTGGCAGTCAGAGTTCGGTATCAAATGGCGGGCAATATGCTGGTGATAATGTGACATCGCTCAGTGTTCGCCACGACAGTTGGGATTTGTGAGGTCAACTGAGACTCACCAACACAGGCGGCGCTTGAGGTATACCAAAATAGGATAGGGGTTACCCATTGGAGTAGGTGCTCTCTGATGTATCCATTTCAATAACAGTCGAGGGGAGATAAATGTTTTCAAATGTTTCTTCGGGATCACTTCTTTTGCGCTTGGCGCTGGTCACCGGTACGAGTATGACGGCCTTCGTGGGTTCGGCTGTAGCTCAGGGCGTCACCACCACACAGCTTACTGATTCGCTCTACATGATGCAGGGCCGTGGC
>JAUHWV010000035.1 GCA_030427335.1 Gammaproteobacteria bacterium
AGAAGATAAGGTGATGGTTCATGACGCAGCCAGGCCGGTGTTGCAAACCCGAGATCTAGACCGTTTATGGGCGTTACGGAATCTAAATTCGGCTATTTTTGCTAGGCCGATTGCGGATACACTCAAGCGATCGCAAGACGGTGCCATACAGGCAACGGTCTCGCGCGACAATTTGTGGGGCGCTCAGACACCGCAAATGGCTACCCCATCTGCACTTTTGCGTGCGCTGCGAACGTGTTCTGAGAGGGGCATTAGTGTCACAGATGAAGCGTCTGCGCTGGAAGCGATGGGCGAGCGCGTGTCTCTCGTGGAGGGGCCTGCGTACAATATAAAAATCACAAGAGCAGACGATTTAGTCATAGCGTCCGCTCTGTTGGAGATGCTGGAATGATTCGAATCGGGCACGGCTACGATGTCCACACTTTTACCGAGGGCTCGGCGCTCAGACTGGGCGGTATTGATGTCCCCTTTAATCAACGGTTCGCTGCACACTCGGATGGAGATGTCGTGATTCACGCCCTGTGTGATGCTCTGCTGGGTGCGCTGGCCCTAGGTGATATCGGTTCTTGGTTTCCGGATACGGATTCAGCCCACGCAGGCCGAGACAGCGCTGAATTCCTCAATCTGATCATGTTAGATATTCGAACGAAAGGTTACGATCTGGGTAATGCAGACATCACGGTGGTCGCTCAGGCACCGAAGCTGCGACCGTATATTGATAGGATGTGTGAGCGTGTGGCGGATATTGCCGGTGTCAGCCGCAGCCAGATTAGCATCAAAGCGACAACAACAGAGGGGCTCGGCCCTATGGGGCGTGGAGAGGGTGTTGCCGTTCATGCCGTGGTGATTTTACAAACCAGCGAGACAGCCACTGCATGAACGTAAGCGGTATAGGTATGACGTCGCAGCGAACCCGAGAGCGCTTGGTGCAGCGTTTATTTGATCAGGGTATTAAAGACCTGAACGTGCTGGAGGTCATGCGCAACGCGCCTCGCCATTTGTTTTTGGATGAAGCGATGGCGCACCGAGCCTACGAAGACGTTGCGCTCCCCATAGGCCATCAACAAACCTTGAGTCAGCCTCTCACCGTTGCTCGGATGACGGAGCTACTGCTCGCCGAGGGGCCACGTAACAATGTCCTCGAGATTGGCACGGGCTCTGGTTTTCAAACCTATGTGCTCTCTCGTTTAGTGAAGCAGGTCTACAGCGTTGAACGTATCAAGCCTTTGTTGCTCAAGGCGAAGCAGCGATTGCGTTCATTAAAAGTGTGGAATGCTAACTGCAAGCACGGCGACGGCATGCTTGGTTGGTCGGATAAGGGGCCTTTTGATGGCATTTTAGTGGCGGCGGCGGCGGAGGAGATTCCACAGGCGCTCATTGCGCAACTCGCGGATGGCGGCCGTTTGATCATGCCGGTCGGCGGTGACAAGCAAGCATTGCATCTGGTTGTACGTCGGGACGCTGAGTTTGAGCACCAAATCTTAGATTCCGTTTACTTTGTCCCGCTGTTACCCGGAGCTCCGAGATGAAACTCGACTTGGGTGTTTTTCTTCGCGGTGCCTTGATGGGCGCGGCCGATGTGGTGCCGGGTGTATCCGGTGGCACCATGGCCTTGATAACGGGGATTTACCCAAAACTGTTAAGCAGCATTGCCTCGTTTGATTTGGCGGCACTGCGCATGTTGCTTCGCGGCGATATTGCCGGGGCTTGGAACTACGTTAACGGTCGCTTTTTGATTTTTTTAGTGCTCGGCATTGGCTTTAGCATTTTGAGTCTTGCTCAGGGTATTTTATGGGCAATGGATACGCATCCGCTGCCACTCTGGTCCTTTTTTTGGGGTTTGATCGCGGCTTCGGCTTGGACTCTACAGCGCCAGTTGGGTCAATTAACTTGGCCAAAGACGGCGGCGTTGGTGCTTGCAGCAGCGATCGGTGCGAGTTTTGTGTTGATTGCTCCACGGGAGCTCGATCCAGCACTCTGGATGTACTTTGGCGCGGGTTTCGTTGCGATTTGTGCCATGATTTTGCCCGGCGTATCGGGTTCATTACTGCTGCTGTTGATGGGAATGTATCAGCCCGTATTGCTGGCCTTAAAGAGCTTTGATCTGCTGGTCGTTGCCGTTTTTGCTACGGGTGCGGCCAGTGGATTAATGAGCTTCAGTCGTCTTCTTAGGTATCTTCTTTCACGCCATCATGACTTAACCTTGGCCGCGTTAACGGGTTTTTTATGGGGTTCTCTTACTATGGTGTGGCCTTGGCGTTCAGAGGGTGAGTTACCCGCACCTATGTTCCCCTCAAGTTTTTCAGATGCCTATGGCGACCCACTCCTCGGTTGGTGTTTATTAGCGGCCTTGGTAGGATTGATCCTCGTGGTGGCGATACAAGCGCGATGGGGACATGGAACTAGACTGGCTTAGGCTCGAGAGAAGCGTTGGACGCGCAAGTCGTTTGCTGGGTTTAGTGATCCTAGCCTTCACATTGCTGGCGTGCGCCTCGTCGTCTAGAGCACCGGTTGAATATCGTATCAAGCCCGGTTATAGCCCGCCCTCACACTACTTTGTGGCGTCTGGCGATACGCTATTTAAAATCGCGTGGCGATTCGGTATGGACTATAAAGAATTGGCGCGTATTAACGATATCGCCGCGCCCTACACGATATACCCTGGTCAAAAGCTGATCTTCAAAGCCCCTGTGGTAGCAAAAACAAGGGAGAAAGCGACACCCGCTAGCCCCGTGGCAAAGCCCGTAGTACAACCTTCCACTAAGCCTCGCGTCGCAGTGAAAGAAGAGCCACCTATGCCGGCTTTCACAGGACGCTGGCGCTGGCCTGCTTCCGGGAAAATTATTCGAGCCTACTCCGGTGCAGTGCATAAAGGGATCGATATTGCGGGTGAGAGAGGCGACCCGGTCCTTGCCGTGGCCGATGGCAAAGTGGTCTATGCCGGTACGGGTATCTCAGGCTATGGCCGACTGCTGATCGTCAAGCACGACGAGACCTACTTGAGTGCTTATGGACATAATGACACTTTGCTCGTGGGCGAGGGTGATGCGGTAAAAGGAGGGCAGAGTATCGCTAGGATGGGCGACTCAGGAACTGATAGCGTCAAGCTACATTTTGAGATGCGCCGCAACGGTAAACCGATTGATCCGCAGTCGCTGCTGGGTAAGCGTTAGTCCTTAGCAGCGACTCAGAGCACTACCTTATCGCTCTAACAAATCAATCTTGTTGGGTTTGCCCGCCCATTCTTCAGCCTCGGGCATGGCCTCTTTCATCTCGGTGATATTGGGCCAAATCTCGGCAAGCTCGGCATTGAGCTCAAGGAAGATTTGCTGTTCCTCTGGAAGTTCATCTTCGCTGAAGATCGCGTCGACAGGGCACTCGGGTTCGCAGAGTGCGCAATCAATGCACTCGTCGGGGTGAATAACTAAGAAGTTGGGGCCTTCGTAAAAACAATCTACCGGGCATACCTCAACACAGTCTGTGTGTTTGCAGTTAATGCAGTCTTCACCTACCACAAAGGTCATTGGACGCTCCTAGGGATCTCTTCAAAGTCGCGAATTTTAACCGCTATATTCGCGCAATAGAAGTTCTTTTATGGAACAAGCTTAGACTTGAGTTGACTTAAGGCAAGTAGCGCATCAATCGGTGTCATTTGATTTACGTCGAGCGCGTTGATCTCCGCCTTGAGTGACTCAAAACGGTCGTCTGCGAATAAATCAGGCTGCATAAGTGGTGCGGTTACCGCGGGCGCCGTTTGGGTTTGCGGTAGGTTCTCCAGCTCTTTAAGCTTGGTGCGCGCAGCGCTGATAACATGCATGGGGAGCCCCGCGAGCTTTGCCACTTGGAGCCCAAAACTTTGGCTCGCCGGCCCCTCTTTGACCGAGTGCATGAAGATGATTTGGTCGTTGTGTTCTTGAGCACCCAAATGTACGTTCACCATGTTGGGGCACTGGGCAGGGAGCTCGGTTAATTCAAAGTAATGGGTCGAGAAGAGGGTGAACGCGTGGATCTGTTCTGCGAGTTGCTTGGCGCAAGCCCAAGCGAGGCTTAAGCCGTCGAAAGTGGAGGTGCCGCGCCCAATCTCATCCATCAATACCAAGCTTCTGGCCGTTGCGTTATTCAGAATATTCGCAGTATCGGTCATCTCCACCATAAAGGTTGAGCGCCCGCCGGCCAAATCATCGGAAGAGCCAATACGCGTAAAAATACGATCAATCGGGCTGATTAAAACCGCTTCTGCCGGTACAAAACTGCCTACGTGGGCCAATAGTGCGATCAAAGCGGTCTGGCGCATGTAGGTCGATTTACCCCCCATGTTGGGCCCGGTGATGAGCAACATCTCTCGCTTCGTATTGAGCAGCAAGTCGTTGGCGATAAAGGGGGCGTCGGATACCTGTTCAACGACGAGGTGTCGACCTTGCGCAATTTCGAATATCCGCTCTTCACTAAATTTCGGGCGACTCAGGCGCAGTGCTTGTGCTCGCTCGGCGAGGCAGCCCAGCATATCGAGCATGGCAAGAGCCCCCGCACAACGCTTTAGGGGCGCCAGCAGCGTATTAAGTTCATCGAGCAAGCCGTCATAGAGCTCTTTTTCCAGTGCGAGCGCGCGGCTCTTCGCTGAGAGCGCTTTGTCTTCAAAGGCTTTCAATTCCGGTGTGATGAAACGTTCGACGTTCTTGAGCGTCTGCCGCCGCTGATATTCGATTGGCGCCTGCTCGGCCTGGGACTTTGACAGCTCAATGTAGTAGCCGTGGACTCGGTTGTATGCCACTTTAAGCGTGCTTAGACCGGTCTTCTCGCGCTCTTGCGTCTCGAGTTGAACGAGATAGTCGCCTGCTTTGCTGCTGAGCCCTCTGAGTTCGTCGAGATCGGCGTTAAAGCCAGGTGCGATAACCCCGCCTTCGCGAATAACGACCGGCGGATTATCGATTACCGCTCGATACAGTAAATCCGTGGTTTCGCTGAAATCCCCTAAGTCATCGACCAGTAACCGTAGGTACGAATCGTTCACAGAATCCAGCAAGTCCTTCAACACAGGAACGCAATCGAGTGACTGACGTAAGCGGGTCAGATCCCGTGGACGAGCAGATCTAAGTGCAACGCGCGTGAGAATTCGGTCCATATCGCCGACATGCGTGAGCGCTGTTCGGACATCAGTCTCAAGGAAGTTCTGCATTAGGGCCTCAATGGCGTCGAGTCTCGCTTCGATACGAGTGCAATCGGCCAGCGGCCTGAGTATCTCTCGGCGCAGGAGGCGCGCGCCCATCGAGGTTTTACAGGTATTCATTACACTGTAAAGGGTGTTTTCTTCTCCCCCTTGCAGGTTGATGTCAATTTCGAGGTTGCGCCGAGTCGAGGGGTCCATAATGACGGCATCGCTATGCTGCTCATGGCTTAGACTCGAGAGATGCTGCAGTTCGTGCCTCTGCGTATCTTTAACGTAGCGTAGTAGAGCGCCCGCGGCGCACAAGGCGGCGCTTAGGTGTTCGCATCCAAAACCGGCCAGGTCTTGCGTGCCGAAGTGGCGGTTCAGATCCTTACATGCGGTTTCGTAATCGAAGTCCCACGGCGCAAGTTCACGAACAGAGGCGCTGGTTACCAGCTCCTCTAAAGCGGAACCTTGCGAGAACAGCGTTTCAGCCGGTTGAAGACGGGCCAGTTCGGCTGAGAGGTGTTCTCGATCAGGAACCTCAAGAACACGGAATAGGCCAGCACTGAGCTCAATGTAGGCAATCCCTATGGCGTCTCGCCCTTGATGCATAGCCAAGATGAGATTATCTCGGGTTTGATCGAGCAGGGCGTCATCACTTAGGGTTCCAGGCGTGATGACCCGAACCACCTCACGCTTGACGGGGCCTTTGCTCGTGGCAGGATCGCCGACCTGTTCGCATATGGCCACCGACTCACCTTTGCGAATCAAGCGCGCCAGGTAGCTCTCTGCCGCATGATAGGGCACTCCGCACATGGGAATGTCCTCTCCGCCGGATTTCCCCCTGGCGGTCAAGGTGATATCGAGCAGCGCCGCGGCACGTTTCGCGTCTTCGAAAAATAATTCGTAGAAGTCGCCCATGCGATAAAACAGCAAGTGCTGTGGATGCTCCGCCTTAATACGCAGAAACTGCTGCATCATAGGGGTGTGCTGATCAATTGCTACCGGCGAGTGGGTTGTCATGCGGGATCAGGAATTACCGAAATTTATCGAACCGCAAATGTAACAAAGCCAATGCGTTGTGACTACCGGAGATCGCGGATCTGCTCGAGTTAGGCTTGCGTTGGTGGGGCATGAGCGATATTCGTGGGTTTGGTGTTAGTGTTGGAGGGTCCAGGAACTACTCTGGCCCTTACGGTCCAGAGTAGTTCCTGGACCCTTTGGGCGGCTTTGAGCGCTCTGCAAGTGCAGGACTGGTAGCTAACCCCTTTGGGCGGCTTTGAGCGCTCTACAAATGCGGGAGTGGTAGCTAACCCTTTTGGCCGGCTTCGAGTGACCCAAAGTGCCGGCGTGTTAGCTCACTCGTTCTATCGCCGTGCGTCTTTAAGCCTTAGATGCGCCTAATTCCTGCAGGTGTTCGATAACAAAATCCACTCGATCTTGCCCCCAGAAAATTTGGTCGCCGATAACAAAGGTAGGCACCCCAACGGCTCCGTCCGTATCGGCGAGTTCCGCATTCTTTTCGAGCTTAGCCAAATTATCGGCGTCTCGTGACGCAGCTAGCAGGCCGTCGGCATCGAGCTCGCAGCGGTTCGCGATATTGCGAAGACTTTCGTCGAGCGCAATGTTGTTGCCAAACTCCCATTCCTCGCGCATGGTCTCGATAATATACTCACGAAGCTTACCTTGGGCCTCTGCATAAAAAGACGCCGCCCCAGCCGGAGTCGGTTCTGTTTCCATCGGTGGTGGATTAACAGGAATACCTAAACGCTTGGCAAAACGCTTCAAATCCTGCCGTGCAATCGGCAGCTTCTTCTTGGCTCGCTCCGGGCTAGATCGCAAATTCCAGCCGCCCACGGGACGCCAAATTAGATTTACATCGAACTCATCCAGTATGGGCCACATCGTTTTCGACAAGAGGTAGCAATAAGGGCTGCGGAAGTTGAAATAAAGCGTGACGTCGATTGGCTTGTTCATGATTTTGGTCCTATTTGACTTTGTTCTGGTAATTATTCAGTTCCGAGTTCCGAGTTCCGAGTTCCGAGTTCCGAGTTCCGAGTTCCGAGTTCCGAACCAGTACTACCGTCCAGCCGCTCGCATCTGTTGTGTTGTGAACATGTTAGGGCGTAAGTCCTCAGCCGGCATATGCGTTCTAAACTGTAAGGTGGTGCAATGCCGAGCTTGAAGATCAATCATCGAAACGCCGTCGGTAATCAAACCCTGCCAATCCTCGTTCTTAGCCTCATGCTGAGATGAGTCACTGGCAGCGACCATGCCTAGCTTCCACAGATTGCCCGGGCGGTCGTAGATTCGCGTGAGCAGGGGCACATAGGTCTCCGCATCAATTGAAAAGATACGCTCCTTCAGCGGATGCGATGGGTTCACGGGTGTTGCCTTTAGTATGTGCACGGTGCGAACTTGCCAGGTAACCGATGGAAAACACCCGCCTTTACCTTCAAATTTAATCACCGTGAGATCATCGTCTTTCTCTTCTTTGTACGAGTCGGGTAGGGCATTGAAGGCATACATCGGTGCAAGTAACTCTTTGCTGCCTAGGTACTCCCACCGCATGTCACGGATACGGCCGTTGTAGCCCATAAAGTCTTCGATCATGATGTCGCTACCTAAGAAGGCATCGGTCTTTTGACCCGTAGGAAGACGTTTCACACGGCGTTGTGCGGTTAGATAGATCCACGCCTGCTCGGCATCACCGTCATTTTTCTTAGTGTAGGTCAGGAGCTGAGTATTGCGGATGTCTTGCGGCCGCTGTACCTGTAAATACAGCGCTGAGTAGAGGTCAGCGGGGTTCTGCTCAAGCTCGGGGGTGGGCGCCCGCGAATGACGATGGCTGAAACGCATGAGCGCTCCGTACATCTCGATGGTGCGCTCGGTCGTATCGTTCTTCATGTTTTTGTAGTGCCAACTGAGCGATTGGGTCTCGGATTCATCGGGCCCATAGGTATAGCGCATATTCCACGCGACCTTCTCTCCGGCGCGCGGGTCATTGATATCCGGCCATTCAGGAAAAGGACGGCCGTTTTGGTAGTTCACCAGATCTCCGGTTTCAGGCCCTAACTGCGTTTGCCCCTTATATTGCTCGGTTGCGGCGACGTAATTGGGGTGCTGCGGAAAGGCAATGTACGGGCCGGTAGTGATCGTGGTCTCACCCGCCGCAATAAGGCCATATAGAGCTGGATCGAGTAGGTCCACGTACTCCTCCGCATTACTTTGATTGATCAGCTTTCCGGACTCGACCTGCGCTGAGGGTGGGTAACTGAAATCACCCTGTGCGTGGGCAGTGAGTACAGTTAGTACAGATACAAAACCAGCGACGAGGCCGTGTGTGACTAATTTGAAATGGGCATGCATGGTGTATTCCTTATTATTTGAAGAGCCATTTGGCAAGCAGACTGTTGACTCGAGGCATGATCAGGTAGGTCATGAGAATGACCTGGATACCGACCACCAAAGCCGTTTGCGCGAGCCGAGGCCAGTTGGAAAGAAGCGGATTTAAAACGGTAAGCAGTGTGTTGAGTAAGACAAAAACCACGCTGAACAGTACCAGAGACATTTTCCAGCGGCTGGGCTGTGGTGCGGGTGAGACTGTATTCTTTTGGTCAAACCAGACTTCGAGCCCAGACAGCATGTTGCGGTTTTCTTGGCCCTCAATAAGGTACGCTACCTCGGCGACCGTTTGTGCGTGTTCAGGCGAAGTCTGCCATGCCGCGGCATGCGCGTGGGTATCGAAGCGGTAGATGGTGGTGTATTCTCGCGAGCCAGCTGACGGCCTAAAAATATTGGCCCCCATATAGCCTTGAAACCGCGCGGCCAAGCCCGCGATTTTTGACACCCAAGCTTCGTACTCGGCCTCGCAGCCCGCTTTAACGGTGCGCGAGACCGCGACAACTACCTGCTCGTTGTTTTTCGTTATGGGCTCAGGCAATTAGGTATCTCCCAATGTATTGCAGTCTGGCTCAGACACGCCAGCGATCGCTATTTGCGAATGTGTATAGAAAAAAAGGGGGCGATCAAGCCGCCCCTAAAACACTCATCCACAATCCCCCCGGGTATCAGACGAATGAAAAACCGACGTTACCGAGACCTTGGTAGCGAACGTTGATACAGTCGCCTTTTTCAACCAAGACCGCTGCGGTGATACCGCCAGTCATCACAAAAGTGCCCGCAGGAATGTACTCATCCACATCGGCGAGCATATCGGCAAGCATGGCAACGCTGGCTGCTGGGTGATCTAACACTGCAGCACCGGCACCAAGCTCAACGATTTTACCGTTTTTCTCCATCACTACGCCCAAAGTGGACCAATCGAAGTCACCGGATGCAGCTGCATGGCTACCTACAACAAATCCACGCGAAGACGAGTTGTCTGCCATCACGCTGGTCAAATCGAATTTGAAGTCTTTGTAGCGAGAGTCAATGATCTCCACGGCGGGGACGACTAACTCGGTTGCATCTAGAACCTCTTCAACCGTGATGTTACGCCCACGCAAATCTTTGTTGGTTACGAAGGCAATTTCGGCTTCCACTTTAGGGTGGATGTACTGATCCCACTCAATAGCAGCGCCGTCCGCTTCGCTGAAATAATCCATCAAAAAACCGTAGCAGGGCTTTTCGACACCCATTTGGCTCATCTTCGCCCACGAGGTTAAACCCATTTTAAGGCCCACGAGTTTGTTGCCGCGCTCAAGCTTGCGGCGGCGAATTTCCCATTGGATAGCGGTTGCGTCCGCAAAGGTCATGTTGGGGTAGTCGTCGGTGATTTTCAGTATCTCGCGACATTCGAGCTCGGCGTTTTCAACGTGCTCGGCGAGCGAGGCGATCGTAGCTTGATCTAGTGTAATACTCATTGTGCGCTCCTCGCTTAAGTAAATTGGATTGTGCAGTTGCCCACACCGGCCACTTTAACGGTCATGACATCGCCCGCTTGAACTGGCTCGAGCGGCACTAGGCTACCGGAGAGGATGATATCGCCGGCGTTCAATGTGATACCGAATTGCCCAAGCGTGTTCGCAAGCCAAGCGACACAGTTCACTGGGCTACCCAGAGCGGCTGCGCCGGCGCCGGTAGAGATGACTTTACCGTTTTTCTCAACGACCATACCGACTGTCGCCAAGTCGAGCTTGCGCGGGTCGATGGCTGCCGCCTCGTTCACGGTGAAAAGGCCGCAAGAGGCGTTGTCGGATACCGTGTCTTGAATCTTGATTTGCCAGTTTTCAATGCGCGAGTCCACCACCTCAAAGCAGGGTAGAACCGCTTCTGTCGCCGCCAGCACATCAGCGTTGGTGATACCAGGGCCGCGCAAGTCTTTCTTCAAGACGAATGCCAACTCACCCTCGGCGCGAGGCTGGATCAAGGTGCGAGAGATCGGCATTTCATCATCGTAGCGCATAGCGTTGGTCATGAAGCCAAAGTCAGGCTGGTGAACATTCAGCATGTTCATCACCGCCTTGCTAGTAACCCCAATTTTTTTACCGATCACTTTTTCACCGGCCGCCAGGCGATTCTCGAGCATGCGCAGTGATATTTGGTAGGCGTCCTCGATGGTGATGTCTGGGTGCGTGGTGGTGAGCGGCGCGATTGTCGTACGCGCCACCATGGCTTTGTAAAGTTCATCACCTAACTGATGAATCAATTGTGTTTCCATAATATGTCTCTTTTGTCTGTTACAGCTTGATACAGATGTTTTTCAGCTCGGTGTAGAACTCCAATGAGTGTACGCCACCCTCACGCCCGATACCGGATTGTTTGGCGCCGCCAAAGGCGGTGCGCAGATCCCGCAAGAACCACGAATTAACCCAAGCAATGCCAACCTCAATTTGCTCTGCTACACGCACGGCACGAGAGGTGTTCTCGGTCCAGATCGCGGTGGCCAAGCCGTAAGGGTTGTCGTTTGCTAGCGCAATCACTTCGTCTTCGGTGTCAAATGGGCGAAGGTGACAGCAAGGGCCGAAAATCTCTTCCCGAACCACGCGTGCGTCGTCGCTTAAACCTTCCCAGATCGTCGGTTCAACCCAGCATCCGTCTGCCATATCGGCAGGCATAGCCGGCGATCCGCCGCCCAAAAGCACAGTAGCGCCTTCCTCTTTTGCGATTTGGTAGTAGGACAACACTTTCTGTTGGTGCTCTTTGCTGATTAACGGACCCATGGTGCTCGAAGCGTCGTCTGGCGGCCCAATCTTGAGGCCTTTAGCTGCTTCAACAAAGCGCGCTTTGAATTCCTCGTAGATACTACGCTGAACGTAGACACGCTCTGTGCCCAAACAAACCTGACCACAATTCGCGAAAGCCGAGCGCATCGTGCCTTCCACTGCTTTGTCGATATCACAGTCATCGAAAATCAGCGCTGCATTTTTGCCACCACATTCCAATGAAATGTCGCGTAGTCCAACCGAAGCCGCCCGAGCAATGATTTCGCCAGTGCGCGTCTCACCCGTAAAGGTAATGGCGTCAACATCAGGGTGTTCGGTTAAGAACGCACCTGCCGAATCGGGGCCGAAACCATGCACAACGTTATAAACGCCCGCCGGTACGCCACATTCGTTCATGACCTCACCCAGAAGGGTTGTGGTGAGGGGCGTTTCTTCCGAGGGCTTTACTACCACCGTGTTACCGCAAGCCAAGGCGGGGCCCACTTTCCAGGTCATAAGTAAGAGTGGCAGGTTCCACGGGCTAATAACGGCGATCACGCCTTTCGGTGCACGGTGCCCCACGTTCATAGCGCCGGCGCCATCGGGTGTATCCAAACGGAACCCTTCGGTCGGCACGTTTTTGATCATATCGGCGAAGACTTTAAAGTTCGCAGCGCCACGCGGAATATCGATGTGCGAGGCCAAAGACTTTGGTTTGCCCGTATCGAGGCATTCCGCTTCTAGAAACTCATCGAAACGCTCGTTAATGCGGTCTGCCACCCGATGCAAGATTTCGGTTCGCTCAGCGAGGCTCATCTTACCCCACGGCCCTTTGAGAGCGCGCTTGGCTGCGGCGACTGCCGCATCAATCTCCGCTTTTTTACCTTCATGCACTAACCCAATCACCTGATTGTTGATTGGGTTTCGGTTTTCAAAGGTTAAGCCCGACGTGCCCGCGGTGAACGAGCCGTCGATAAAGTGCTTACATTCTTTCATGGTGCCTCGATATCAGGTCGTTACCGTGAGGAATCGCTCGTTAAGCTCGCGTGCGTGGTAGAAGACGGCCTTGCCGAGCTTCTCTGCATCCCAAGTGGTGGTCGGCATACCGGGTACATACCAGTCGCCGCCCGCGAAGGTTTCGTTGCGGTTGCCTGATGGGTCGAAGAAGTAGATGGTTTGACCGTGGGTTAAACCGTGACGAGTTGGGCCGATATCAATCGAGATATCCCACATCGAAATCAAGTCCGCGGCTTTGAGCACATCTTCCCATGATTCAAGCAAGAATGAAGCGTGATGGAACTGGCCTTTACCTTCCGAGCGAATAAAGGCGATCTCGTGTTCCTTCATCGAGGTGGTCAGGAACTGCGCGATTCGTACGTCACCGTCCATCGCTTCTTCGGTCAACCAAAAACCCAATACATCGCGGAACAGTTCAAGCGAGCCGTCCAGATCGTCACCGTAGAGTAAGCAGTGGTCGAGACGGGTTGCTTTCATACCTTTTAGGTCCATTGGCCAAGCGTCGGGGTTACGGTGTCCGGTAGCGCGGCCGACGACTTCTTTCTCTGCGAACAGTTCGAACATGTGGCCGGTCGGCGAATCGAATCTGACGCGAGCACCGCAGCCATTCAGCTCACCGGCTGGGATGTCTTCCACATTGCAGCCAAAGTCGATGAGATCTTGGCGAAGGCTTGCGAGTACTTCGTTGTTGAGCACCTTAAAGCCCATGAAGTCCATGCCGGCTTCGTCGGCTTCGCGCAGCACGACCGAAAATTTGTCGGCTTCCGTCCATCCTTTAAGGTAGACACGACCTTGTGAATCGCGATCAGTTTCAAGTAAACCCAAGCGATCGCGGTAGTGTGTTACTGCCTCATCCATGTCCAACACACGAATTTGAACGTGTGCGGTTCCAATAACGCCTTTTTGCATAGTAAAACCCCTTTTTTAGAGTATGTTTTAGTCGTTCCCTACAGCCATTACACGCATATCACTGCGTGGAAAAACTCGGCATGAGAGGGCAAAGCCCTCGGCTTGCTCTTCTTTCGTGATGAACTTGATACTCATTTTTTTAGTTTCAAATTCGCCGTCTAGAATGCGTATTTTGCAAAAACCGCAGCCGCCACCCCGGCACCCTACGTTGATTGCTTTTACACTTTGAGACTCCATCCCGTGTAGCAAGGACTTCTCGGGTGGACACTCAAAGCTTTTATCTTCAGAGCTGACAACGTCTATGTGGAACATCGCTTATATCCGCTTAAACAGCGCGCTCCGCGTAATTTCTGACGACCCATCGGCTGCGGTTAAAAATTTCTCCATGTGGATATCATCTTCAAATAAACGGCCACGCATGAGCGAGGTGATGGCCGCATCAATCATGAGTGGTGGCCCACACAGATAGGCTTTGTGGCCGGCAAATTTGCCTTCAAAATGCGACTCAGCAGCTTCATGCACGAAGCCGGTAAACCCCTGCCAGTTGTCGTCAGCTGCGGGCTCATTTAGTGCGGGTATATAATGAAAATTGTCGTGCTCTTGTTCGAGAGCCTCAAATTTCTCGCGGTGGTAAAGCTCTGCCACATTGCGCGCACCCTGAAACAGATAAATCTGCTTCGTACTGCCATTCTCGAGCATATCCAGAATCATCGATTCCGGGCTAGATAGGCCAGATCCGCCTGCGATAAAGAGGGTGTCTTTGTCGTCTGATGTGCGCACGAAAAATTGACCGTAGGGACCTGATAGATCGACTGAGTCGCCTACTTTCAGCTCATTGTGTATGTAGCTTGTGGCTGCACCGCCCGGCACCAAACGCACGTGGAGTGTGACTTCGTCGTCAATGCTAGGCGGGTTGGCGATCGAAAACGCTCGGCTGCCATCGACCTTGGGTAGGGCGATGTTCACATACTGGCCCGCCTGAAACTGCATGCTTCGGTCGAGTTTGAGCCGAACTTCTACAATAGTAGGCGATAGCGGCTCAATCGCGGCGACTTCGGCTTGATAGTCCTCAACTAAATAACCCGCGAAATCCGGATCAACATCGATATCCGCTTCAATCACTAAGTCGCTCTCAGGCGTGGCGCAACAGGCCAACAACTTGCCTTCTTCGCGCTCCATGTCCATTAATGCAAATGGTGACGCGTCACCGTGTTCGACGTAGCCATCGAGTAGTGTGCATTTACAGGTGGCGCAGGTGCCATGTCCGCAGGCAAAGGGCAACCAAACCCCTTGGCGCAAGGCTGCGGCGAGGATGGTTTGACCTTCCTCGACTTCGATGACTTCACCGGTGGGTTCGATAGTAACTTGGTACGACATCGGAATTCCTTAAATACCCGCTGCTTCGAAGCTTGAAGTTTCGGCGGTTTTAAAGCGCAGCAGACACTTATGATCAAATCCGTTTTCGGCCAAGCTTTTTTCCATAACCGGCATGAAGGGTTCGTTATTGAGCGTCCATTCCACGGTGTCCCAGTTAATATTCTTGTACTCAGGGTGTTGGCAAAAGTGCGTGCCAATCACGTGCTCGAGCACCGCCGCGAAGGGCATGTTGGGATCGAGCGGAAAGGCCTTAGCTGAGTAGAAAAATAAATGTTTGTCCCAGTTTATGTACACTAAGATGGCGCCGTGGAATTTGTCCTCGGTGTCTTTTCCGTCGCCGTGATAGTCGGCGCGAAGAGCTTGAGTAGCCATAGTAACCTCTGTTTATTGTAAATGGGGCAGAGCGGGCTCTGCCCCGGGTTTAGTTAAGCAACGCCTTTCCAGTTCTTCCAGCGTTCTTCGTCGGGCGAACCGACGTAATCCATGTTGGCTTTACCGACATCCAGCTTGTAGTAGTCCATGACTTTTTCGAGACCACCTGGGCCACCGCAGTTGCCCTGGAAAATCTGGTGTACGGGCAGCCAGGCGTGTACGTACTTCTCAGGCTCATTCTCGAAGATGTGCTGGCACTGATCCGAGCAGAAGTGGAAGCGCTCACCTTGATACTTAGTTGAGCGGTACACGATATCCCGTGGGTCGTTCTGAACGTCGGTGTAGATCATGGGGATCTGACAGGTCTGGCATAGCTGCGGTAAGCCCTCGTTGTAGTAACGCTCGCCTTTTTCAGCCATTTCTTTTGCCAGCTCCCAACGTGGGCGGTAGTACTTATCGAAAGATTCGGGGTACTTCTCGCTCAGCCAGTCGAGCTCTTCGTCGCTTGGAATCCAAGTGTGGAACGCGGTTGCCTGACTGTTGGTGTAGAAGGTCCACCAAGCCTGGTGGCTCAGGTGCTCTTTCTCGGCTTTGATCAAGTCGGTGTAGTCGGGCATTTTGATGCCGTAACGCTCGAGATCTTTAAACAAAGCGCCACCCGCCTGTTCAAAGTAAAGCTCCCATGCTTCTTTCCACGACATGACTTTCTGCGGCAGCATGTAGTCCATCATCATGGCGACCACGGTCAGGATGCGGTAGCCGCGCCACAACCACTTGTCGATCCATTTTTGAACGATCGGCACGTTGTCTTCATGTTGTTCGAGCAAGAACTTGATGATTTCTAGGCCGAGCGTCATGTGACGCGCTTCGTCTGACTGCGCAGAAAAACCAAAGGTTACCGTTGCCATATCGCCATTGTAGGCGGCGCCTGACATGAAGGGTACGAAGAGCAGGTTGGTCAATACATACTCAAATGAGAATCCAATAGCGACCATAAACTCGAATGGGCCGGCTGAACGTGCATCGTCAAAGAATGACTTCACAACCGAGATGTACCACACGCGATCGTGCATGTGCGAGAACTCATCAAATCCGTCAAAGAATTTGTTGTAGTGGCTCATCGCGTGGATCTGGGTTTGAATGTGACGTAGTTCGTCAATTGATTGCATCTGTGCAGCAATTCGCGCGCCGATTCCACCCATCTGACGACCGGTGAATGCAAAACCGCTGTGTGCGGCCAGTTCGCCAGGGCTTACCGCGGTCAAGAAGATCTTGATGGCGTTCACGTAGCGTGCATCGGAGACATTGAGGTGGCCGTTGTTCTGCGAGAACGCATCATAAATGGCGTAAAGCTTCTTCTCTTTTTCGGCCTGGTATTTCCAGTACGCGTCCATCGTCAGGCGGAAAGGGTCTTCCCACTTGTCCCAATCCGTGATTTTGATGCCTTCAAATTCCTCAAAGGGGAAAGCGTCTTTACGATCTTCGTATGAGAAATCCCAATCCAAATCGCGTGTTAACAGGCGATATTTGTCTTTCAGATTCAGTTTCTTAGCTGACATAGTTTTATCCTTCTGTTAGTTATCCCAATGAACCGTGAAGTAGTCGTCATCTTCGTCGATGTGACCCGTCAAAGTGAGCAGATTGACGTGGATGGATTGAACCTCCCAGTCACAGCCCATCATCTCTTCAACAGTCGCTTTATTGATGGTTAAGGACCCTTCGTTTTCGATGCGAATCATGGCCGGTTCGAAGTAAACCGTCGCATCGGGGTTATCTTGCTCAATCGCCTGAACGATATAGCGAGATTCGTCGTTCTCTTGGAATGCAATTAATACCTTAGACATGGCGTACTCTCCTGTTAATCCGCGAGGCCAATTTTCTTGAGGCGACCGGCTAGGGCCGCATAAGCTTCAGCGAGCGCATCTTCAGAAAGTAGGTCTGTAGCCAAAGGCTCGAGCGCCTGTTGCGCGCGGATGCGCCAGGTGCTGATCCAAGACTTAATTTGATCTGCGTTTTGCTCGTTCTCGCTGACAACGGTCTTAATGAGAGAGTCTGACCAACGCTGCGACTCTTTCGATCGTTCCCGCATAAATTCGGTCAGCATCAGAATGTCGCCGGCATCGTGCTCTGTCAGCCAAGCGTCGTACTGCTCGAAGTAGAGATTGTCGAGCAGGGTATCTAGAACG
>JAUHWV010000234.1 GCA_030427335.1 Gammaproteobacteria bacterium
CGCTATGCAGATCGGTTTGGGTGGGGGTGCTGCCTCCTCCATGGCGAGCGGAGCCTCGGCAGCCGATCTCGATTTTGCCTCGGTACAGCGCCAAAACCCCGAGATGGAACGACGTTGCCAAGAGGTGATTGATCGTTGCTGGCAGTTGGGCGCCGATAACCCCATCGCGTTTATTCATGATGTGGGTGCGGGCGGTCTCTCAAATGCGCTGCCCGAACTGGTGAAAGATGGTGGGCGAGGCGGGCGATTCGCGCTTCGATCTGTGCCGAACGATGAACCGGGTATGTCGCCTTTGGCGATTTGGTGTAACGAATCTCAAGAGCGTTATGTGCTGGCGGTTGAGCCCGAGCACATCGACGTCTTTAAGGCAATTTGCGAACGGGAGCGCTGCCCCTTTGCCGTTGTTGGTGAGGCGACGGAGGAGCGGCACATCGCGGTCACCGACGGTTATTTCGACAATGCGCCCGTCGATTTACCTATGTCGATTTTGTTTGGCAAGCCACCGAAAATGCATCGCGAGGTAAATCGTAAGTCAACCGAGTTACCGTCTCTGGATATTCAAACGACCTTTGCTGATGCCTTAAGCCGTGTGCTCAGTCATCCGACCGTAGGCAGTAAGAGTTTCTTGATTACGATAGGTGATCGCACGATTACGGGACTCGTGAGTCGCGATCAAATGGTTGGCCCCTGGCAGGTGCCGGTAGCTGACCACGCTATTACGACCGTTGATTATACCGGTTATGTGGGCGAGGCAATGTCAATGGGTGAGCGCACGCCCGTGGCGTTGATCAGTGGTCCCGCGTCTGGGCGATTGGCCGTAGCCGAGGCCATCACGAATCTTGCGGGCGTGCCCATAGGCCAACTATCGGATATCAAATTATCGGCCAACTGGATGTGTGCGGCCGGTTACTCCGATCACGACGCTATATTATACGATACGGTTCATGCTGTCGGTATGGAGTTCTGCCCAGAGCTAGGTATCACCATCCCCGTTGGTAAAGATTCCATGTCAATGCGGACGGTATGGGAAGACGGCGGTCAGCAAAAATCGGTTACCGCGCCGGTATCGCTCATTGTATCGGCCTTTACCCCGGTGTCTGATGTACGGCAAGCGTTGACGCCGGAGTTAAAGCCTAACCCCGATGCCCCGCTGATGTTGGTTGATTTGGGTCGAGGGCAGAATCGCTTGGGTGGATCTATCCTCGCTCAGTGCTTCTCGCAGCTGGGCAATAGCGCTCCAGATGTGGATGCCAGTGACCTTAAAGCCCTGTTTGCTCTAATTCAATGGGGTATTGCGAATCAAGCGCTGTACGCCTACCACGATCGTTCGGACGGCGGCTTGATCGTCTCTCTGCTCGAGATGGCCTTCGCTGGACACTGCGGTTTGGAGCTGGATTTGAGTTGTAAGAGCGACAGAGCGCTGAGCGCACTGTTTAGCGAGGAAATTGGAGCAGTCGTACAAATTAACCCGAGCAAGGCCGATGCTTTTGTTGCTCGCGCTGAGCAGTTGGGCCTGTCGGATTATCTTGTACCTCTTGGCTTTGTTAGCGATGAAGACCAAGTAACGATCTCGGTAGAAGACGGGGTGCTGTTCGCACAAACACGTACTGAGCTACATAAGCTCTGGGCCCGTACCAGCTACGAGATGCAAAAATTGAGGGATAATCCCGCCTGTGCGGAAGAAGAGTACGAGGGTATAACCCACGATTCGAAAGGTTTGAACGTTGAGCTCAGGTTCGATATCAACCAGGACGTGGCGGCCCCTTTTATCAACACAGGGCACAGGCCACGAATGGCGATACTGCGCGAACAAGGCGTCAACGGTCAGCTGGAAATGGCGGCCGCCTTCCATAAAGCTGGGTTCGAAGCAGTGGACGTGCATATGAATGATCTTGTCACGGGACGTCATTCGCTCGACGACTTCAGGGGGTTGGTTGCCTGCGGAGGATTTTCTTACGGGGATGTGTTGGGCGCTGGCTCCGGTTGGGCTAAGAGCGTTTTGTTCAACCCCGAGCTCAGCGATCAATTCCAGCGCTTTTTCGAGCGTAAGGATACCCTAAGCTTGGGTGTGTGCAATGGTTGCCAAATGCTATCGCAACTGTCAGGCATTATTCCTGGTGCGCAACATTGGCCGACATTTGAGCGCAATTTATCGGAGCAGTTTGAGGCTAGACTCACCTTAGTTGAGGTCCTGTCTTCCCCGTCGGTTTGGCTGCAGGGAATGGCCGGTTCCGTGGTGCCCATTGCCGTAGCGCATGGTGAGGGACGCGCGGTATGGCGTGACGAGGCGGCTCGAGATGCGGCATTCGAAGCGGGCGTTGCGGGTTTACGTTATGTAAATGACGTCCATCAAGCCACAGAGCGGTATCCTGCTAACCCGAATGGGTCGCCGATGGGGGCGACAGGATTTACCAGTGAAGATGGCCGGGCAACGATTATGATGCCTCACCCCGAGCGCGTTTTCCGCGCGGTACAGCACTCATGGTGTCCCGACGATTGGCAAGAGGACGCCCCATGGATGCGATTGTTCCGCAACGCTCGTGTTTGGATGGATTAAGTTGTGAATCCTTGTGTCGAGGGTGCGCTTCCTTATAATGGCGCGTTTTTGTTACGAAGCGACAGTTACGCGTAATCTCTGAGAGTACTATGTTAAATCGATATCCCCTGTGGAAAAACTTGTTGGTGCTGGCGGTTGTGCTGTTTGGTTTTTTGTACTCGGCACCTAACCTCTATGCGCCCGACCCTGCGATTCAAATAACGAGCGCCAGCAGTGGTCAGAAAATCACACAGACGACCTTGAATCGAGCTCTGTCCGCTCTCGATGAGGCCAGTATTGCCTATTTTGGCGAAGAAATAGCGGCAAATGAGCGCAATGCACTGATTCGTTTGGACAGTTCAGAGGCACAGTTGGTCGGGCAAGCTAGGATAGCGCGAGTGCTCGGTGATGGTTATATCGTGGCTTTGAACTTGGCCCCGACTACGCCTGAATGGCTACTGAGCCTGGGGGCGCAGCCAATGAAGTTAGGTTTGGACTTGAGTGGAGGCGTTCATTTCAAGCTTGAAGTGGATGTCGATGCGGCGCTCGAGCGGCGTCATGAGTATTACTTGAGTGCGATTAAGAAAACGCTGAGAGAAGAGCGCATTCGGGGGTTGGCTGATCTTCAAGACGATGGCTCTGTGTTGGCCAAATTTGGTTCGGAGCAAGAGCGCGAGGACGCGCGTGCGGCAATTGCCGATGCCATGCCTGAATTAATGCTGGATCGTATTGATGAGGCTGATCAGTTTTCTTTGCGCACTTTTATGACGGAGCAAGCCGTTAGTGAATTAATCGAATATGCCGTTGCTCAGAACTTGACGACACTCCGAAATCGGGTCAACGAGTTGGGTGTTTCTGAGCCC
>JAUHWV010000235.1 GCA_030427335.1 Gammaproteobacteria bacterium
CCGTTTTTAAAGAACTTTTCCGTCCTTTCAAACATTTACCGGAAAGGAAACCCACCGCCTTTGGGCATATTGCCAGCCAGGCCTCGCATCATGCGCTCCATGCCGCCACCCTTCATTTTTTTCATCATCTTTTGCATTTGTTTGTGCTGCTTTAAGAGGCGATTCAAGTCCTGCACTTGCGTGCCTGAACCCTGCGTAATACGGCGCTTTCGCGAACCTGCGATCAGATCGGGATTGCGGCGCTCTTTCGGGGTCATTGAATTAATCATGGCCTCCATTCGAACAAAGAGTTTGGGATCCATATTGGCCTGTGCCGCCTGCGCCATGCCCCCCATTCCCGGAAGCTTATCGAGCATACCGGTTATGCCACCCATATTGCTCATTTGCTGCAACTGATCGCGAAAATCCTCGAGGTCGAAGCGCTTGCCCGATTTTACTTTCTGAGCAATACGCGCGGCTTTCGCTTTGTCGACTTTCTGTTCGGCTTCTTCGATAAGCGAGAGCACATCGCCCATGCCGAGGATACGTGAAGCAAGTCGATCGGGGTGAAAGGGATCTAAGGCCTGCGTCTTCTCACCCACCCCCAAAAACTTAATTGGCTTTCCGGTAATGGATCTAACTGAGAGCGCTGCGCCACCGCGCACATCGGCATCCACTTTAGTAAGAATCACACCCGTCAGTGGCAGTGCGTCACCAAAAGCTTTAGCCGTATTTGCGGCATCTTGCCCCGTCATGGCATCCACCACGAAAAGCGTCTCAATAGGATTCACCGCCGTGTGAAGCGCCTTTATTTCTGCCATCATATCTTCGTCTATCGCCAGACGACCCGCGGTATCCACCAGCAAAACGTCACTGAACTGTGTCTTAGCGGTCTGCAAAGCCCGCTTGGCGATATCCACCGGCGCTTCGTTGGGCTCACTCGGAATAAAACGGGCACCCACTTCATCAGCCAAGGTTTCAAGTTGTTTGATCGCCGCTGGGCGGTATACGTCGGCACTCACCACTGACACCGTTTTCTTCTCGCGTTCAATTAGCCGTTTGGCCAACTTCGCAACGGACGTGGTCTTACCAGCACCCTGAAGACCTGCCATCAATACAACCGCCGGTGGCTGAGTCGCTAGATTCAAGGACTCGTTAGATGAGCCCATCGTGGCTTCAAGCTCAGATTGAACAATCTTCAGAAACGCCTGACCCGGACTCAGAGACGACGCCACCTCGGTTCCAAGCGCTCTCTGCTTGACTGCCTCGATAAAGGTTCTGACCACAGGCAATGCCACATCGGCTTCGAGCAGAGCCATCCGCACCTCACGCAAGGTGCCCTGGATATTGTCTTCGCTGAGCTTAGCTTTACCAGAGATGGATTTGAGTGTGGCGGATAAACGTTCCGACAAGCTTTGAAACATGCTGACCTCGACTAGGGGCATCGCCCTATTGATTAGTTTGTGCGATCTAGGTACAAAGGGGGATTATACGTTAAGCATAAGCGTGCGCCCATAGCCATGATCGAGTTCCTGACCCTAGCCCTGACAGTAACCGCCTATCTAGGGGCTGCTTCGCTACAGCTCAGGTATGGGGCTGCACACAAGAGCGCTCTATCTCCCCGCGCCCTGCCATTTGGCGCGCTAGCGATGCTTGGCCACACCAACCTAACCTACAGTGTACTGACATCGCACACGCTGAGCCCCATGGGGTTCAACGAAGCAGTCTCGCTCGCATTTCTAATTACCAACTTTGCTGCAGTCGCTTTGCTCATTTGGAGACCCGTCCAAACCCTGCTGGTTGGCTTATTCCCACTCTCCGCCGTGTCCATTTTACTGGCCACCCTCGCTCCCAGCGATCCATTTGAACAACGACTGGCGCCGACCGTAGTAATTCACATAGCCAGTTCACTCGCGGCAAACGCGATGCTGGCTCTTGCGGCAATGCAAGCGGTGATTGTCGCGGTGCAAGATAAGAACCTGCGAACGCATCACAACAAAGGCGTTACACGTTGGCTACCGCCCCTGCAAAAAATGGAACGACTGCTATTTGAACTGCTGTGGATCGGATTTGCCCTGCTGAGCCTCGCCATATTGAGTGGCTTTTTCTTCCTTGAAAATATGCTCGCCCAACATGTGGCACACAAAACGGTGTTTACCCTGTGCGCTTGGTTGGTATACAGCGTTCTACTCTGGGGCCACTATCAACTCGGATGGCGCTCTCGCACCGCGGTTAAATTAACGCTGTCGGGCTTTGCCCTGATTTTGCTCGCGTATTTCGGCTCTAAATTCGTGCTGCAGCTGATCGCGGGCTGAGCGGGTGGCTCAGCGCCCCTGGATGCACGAGTCCACTACAAAATCCTTCGCCCAATCTAGAAGAGTACCTCAGCATACACCTCGTATACCTATACAAACTCTCGCCTAATCTAGACGAACGCCGCAGCATACACCTCTTCAATCTACCCAAACCAACCCTTTCGAAAGCCCGCGTCTGCGCTTACTTATAAAAGTTAAGGTCGAGTTTAGGCGCAGCGCTTGCGTCTGGTTCATTTCTTAGCCACACTTACCGTTCATAAGCCATAGGGAATGCTATACGCGTTGAACGAAGCGCCTCTTGAGTTGCTATTTACAGCACTCCTACTACTCATCATACTGTCTGGGTTCTTCTCGTCATCTGAAACGGGAATGATGTCTCTCAACCGGTTCAGACTAAAGCATCTACGCAACGAAAAACATCGTGGCGCCATGAGGGCCAGCGAGTTACTTGATCGCCCTGATCGACTGATCGGGCTTATTTTGATCGGCAATAACTTGGTTAATATTTTGGCTTCGGCCATCGCAACCGTCATAGCAATTCGATTGTTTGGTGACGCGGGCATCGCCATCGCCACACTCGTACTGACTCTGGTTATCTTAATTTTTGCTGAAATCACGCCAAAAACAATCGCGGCATTGCACCCAGAACGAATTGCCTTTCCCGCGAGCTTTATTCTGCTGCCTTTAATGAAAATCATGCACCCCTTGGTATGGGGAATTAACAGCATCACCAACGGCCTACTCAAGCTCATGGGCGTTGACCCATCCAAAACTAACGACGACGCGGTATCATCGGATGAGCTGCGTACCATCGTTAATGAATCTGGACCGATGATACCGACCCGCCATCGGGGCATGCTGCTCAACATCTTAGATCTAGAGCAAGTGACCGTAGACGACATCATGGTGCCCAGAAACGAAGTCTACGGCATCGATCTAGATGACGACGACGATGAAATCATGCGCACCTTGCAGGCTTCCGAGCACACACGACTTCCGGTGTGGCGAGACGATATTAACAACATCGAAGGTATTCTTCACATGCGCAATATCAGTCGTATTGTGACCGAGAATGGCCTTGATCGCGACGCCCTG
>JAUHWV010000236.1 GCA_030427335.1 Gammaproteobacteria bacterium
TTGAGGCAGAGGATCGTCAGTTGGTTCTTCTGACGGCAGGAAACTTGGCGACCAGCCAAGCGGTAGTTTCACAGATGCAGCGTGACGCAGAGAACGAGGTGGATGGTAACTACACGCAGGCCGATTATGTATCGGAAGTTGCGGATTACATTGGCAAGTTGTCTTTAACTGAGCAGGGCAAGTACGCCAATGCCGGCCCAACTGCGGGCTTCAATGCCGAGGCGACGTTTATCCTAGGCGGACAGATCGGTCATCACGCGCCTGAGCTTTACCTGATTTACCCGGAAGGCAATCATATTACGGTTTCCGGCGAGCATCCTTTCTTGCAAATCGGCGAAACAAAGTACGGTAAGCCCATCTTAGACCGCATTATTCGAAGCGATACTGAGCCGCATACAGCCATGCGTTGTGCTTTGGTTTCGGTTGACTCCACGATGCGTTCCAATGCGACAGTAGGGCCGCCGATTGAATGTGGGTTTTACCGCAAGGATTCGTTAGCGGGCCTGGAGTCTTACGTTAAGCTCGAAGAAAATCATCCTTACTTAGTGAAATTGCGTAAGTGCTGGGATGAGAGCTTAGCCAGTGCGTTTCGTGGCTTACCTTCGCTTTCTGAGGTTTTTGAGTAGTTCACAGGGCTGCTCGCACTCTCTTCGGTACTAACTGAAATCGCTTACCAGCGGGTCGGAGTGCACTCTGACTTTGTGAGGGCCGAGTTTTCACCGACCCGCCAACCGATGGGGTGATGGCGTTCTGATCGGGTGTATTGTCAGGAGCGAGTTAAAATCGCTGCGAGGGGGGCAGAGAGCACTGCGAACCCTTGGTTCCCGCCTCGATCGTTCAGGTTGTTACTTGATGTTCGCGAATGGTTTGATCGATGAATTTGAGTTTTTGTGCAATGGGCTCCGCGATCACGAACGGGTAGGCATCGTTGTGACCTACTGCGCGATTGAGCTCGTTTAACGCCACCGAGAGCGAACACCACTGGCGTAGCTTGGTGTCGAAGTCTGAGGTAAACGGATCCGAGCGAATAAATCCTTGCCGGTGCGCTGTATCGAGCGCATCCATCATGTGTAGGAAATGCGCCCAGCTCTCGGCCCAGTCCTCGACCGGATGTGCTGACGCATAGCGACTGATGTAGTTTTCGTGCCAATTGATCGCCCCGCCCTGCGCGTAGTAGGTCTCGAGCGCCGCTTGATAGTCTGCGCGCTCATCGCCAAAAAAACGTCTGGATTCTTCAAGCCAGGCAAGATCTTCGGCAAAGCGTCCCCAGAAGTAATGCCCGACCTCATGCCTGAAATGCCCCAGGAGTGTGCGGTATCGCTCTTGCAATTCTTCTTGCGCTTGCTTTCGCGCCACGTCATCGGCTTCCAAAACATTTAGCGTGATTACACCGCCAGCAAAGCCGGTTGTCACAAAGGTTTCGGCAAAATCCCAGTTCGAGCGGCCATCCTCAATGAAATCAAACAGCAGCCCATCGTTGCAGTTCCAACCCACTTTGGGCCATAAGCCGTTCTGATAAAGCCCAAAGAGCATGCGTTTTTTAGCGTGTTCGAGACGCCACCATAGCCGCCAGTTTTCACTTTTAGATTGATTAGGGACGGTACGATTAAAGGCGCAGGCTGGGCAAAAGTCGGATTCTTGCTCGAGCGGTATCAGCCAATTGCATACCTTGAAATCGATCGTATTTCGACATTGCCTGAATGCGTTACCGTCAAGAGTGCGCCATGCGTTATCCCCGAACTGAAGGCTCTGCAGGCCGGTTGTTAGATCGAACCCCACTGTCGCGCCACATCGGCTGCACGATTCGCTATCGAAAAAGAGTGTTGCGCCACAGCGGCACGATGACTGAATCATACGGTGCCTAGCTTAAACCACGTTCTCGCGATGATGCCATCGATCTCGATCAATCTAACTTGGAGCGTATCGATAAAAGAATGAAGTTCTTCAACGCTCGCCTTTTTAACCTTGAATCGATCGAGCTCTTTGTTCACCGCGCGCACCGTACGCAGCGCGGCGGTGGATTGGGGCAATGGTGCCAAAAGCTCGATCATATCATTTAGGCCGAATGCTACCGAATTCGGAAACTGCAGCGACTGTAATAAAAACGCCGCCGTTGTATCGCGATCGATGACCGGTCCATAGGTGCGCCGGTAAGCGCTTAAGGCGAGCTGCGATTCGAGCACGTTACCCCATAATAAGGACTCTACCGCCTGACCTTTCGCGCCTAGGCTGTGAATGGCCTCAGCACCGGTATCTAGAATTCGAGTAGCCATATCAGCGCGCTCAATAAGACGCCCAAGCGTGATGAATCGATGTATGTGATCGCGGTTCAGCGAATGCTGAAAAGCGCTGAAGATGAGTTGCGTTCGACTGATCACCTCATTTAAGAAGTCGTAGCGATTACGCCGTGCGACCGACGAGCTCGCGTGTTCCTGCACGAAGAGGTGCAGTTCATTCACATGCTCCCAAATATCGTCGCTCAGAACCCCGCGCGTAGTGCGCACGTTCTCGCGAGCGCATTTGACTGAAAACGGGATGCTGTTGGTCGATTCATTGAGCGCGAGCAAGTAGCGCATCACGTTGGTCTCCGACGCCACATTGAACCGCTGTGTAAAAGGAAGCTGCGCATCGAAGGTGTTGATCAGCACCTCCCATGTCGGTGATTGGCCGATGGGAAGATCCATGATCAAGTGCGTATATGAGCGAGTGAGTCTTGCGGTGGCCTGGGTGCGTTCTAGGTATCGAGCCACCCAATAAAGGCGTTCTGCAACGCGTGATAGAAGGATCATGCTTCATCCTCCACAATCCAGGTATCTTTGCTGCCACCGCCTTGAGAGCTGTTTACCACCAGAGAACCCTCACGCATGGCGACCCGAGTTAACCCCCCCGGTGTCACCCAGCTTTTAGCACCCTGAAGGATAAAAGGCCGCAAATCGAGGTGTCGCGGCTGTACCGTCTGATCAATGAAGGTAGGTGCCGTAGAGAGCGATAGCGTGGGTTGGGCGATATAATTGCGTGGGTTCTCCTCGATGAGTTTGGCAAATTTAGCGTGCGTTTTGGCGTCGCTGTGCGGGCCCACCATTAAGCCGTAGCCACCTGACTCGTTAGCCGGTTTTACCACGAGTTTGGCAATGTTATTTAATACGTAGTCGCGATCTTCCTCAAGCATACACAGGTAGGTGGGAACGCTCGATAATACGGGCTCCTCGCCTAAGTAATAGCGGATCATTTCGGGTACGAAGGCGTAGACCACCTTATCGTCTGCAACCCCGCTCCCCGGTGCATTAGCAATGGCAACTTTGCCGGAACGCCAAGCGCGTGTCAGGCCCG
>JAUHWV010000237.1 GCA_030427335.1 Gammaproteobacteria bacterium
GCCCTTTTGTTGCAGGTACTCAGCTACCTCGAGCGCAATACTGGAGGTAACCACCCAATCGGCCCTCGCTTTTACAGCAGCTGAAGTGTTCGCATAAACCACCACAGTGCGATCAGTGTGTTGATTGCAGAACGCATCAAACTGATCAATTGGGCACCCGATATCCAGAGAGCAGGTAGCTTCCAGCGTAGGCATAAGAACGCGTTTATTGGGGGTCAGAATCTTAGCGGTTTCACCCATAAATTTGACGCCAGCCACAATCAATGTGCTCGCGGAATGATCACGCCCGAAACGCGCCATCTCGAGAGAGTCTGACACAAAACCACCGGTTTCCTCTGCCAAAGCCTGAACTTCGGGCGCAGTGTAGTAGTGCGCAACCAAGACGGCGTCCTCGGCTCTCAAACGCCGAGCAATAGAATCCATCAGTGCACGTTTCTCAGCGTCGGATTTTTGTGCTTGCTCCGATCGATCAAGATGATCAACCACTTGCTGTCGAATGCGTTCCAAATTGTCGTTGGCTAAACTCATGCGAACACCTGTGGGGCCTAACTGGGGCGCGCATGTTACCACATCTTTTCAGAAAGATGACTGCCTTAGCCACGCAAGCAATCAAAGGCTGTAACGCGATGCATTATCACTGTATTATCACCGCGAAATGCTAAATTGACACCATCCCACAACCAAAGCGTATCAGTGATGCCGATAAACAGAGCGGGCCGCCAACCTACCATACTCGTGACCGACGATGACGCGATGACACGCATGCTGACGCGTCAGTGTCTGGAAGACGAGAACATGTTGGTGTTAGAGGCACAGAATGGCCCTGCCGCCATAGATTTATTTGTTCGCGAATCACCTGATTTGGTATTCCTAGACGTTCACATGCCTGGCATGTCAGGCCTTGAGGTCTGCGAGCGTATCCGTCGGATGCCACAGGGGCGTGACGTCCCTATCATGCTGGTGACAGGAGCGGACGACGAGGAGTCAATCGATCGAGGATTCCGCGCAGGCGCCACGCAGTATAAAACCAAACCGGTGAACTGGACGCTTCTTGGACGGGACGTCAAATTCATGCTGCGCGCCGCTGAAAACTTCGAAGCCCTAAAAAGACAAGAAGATCGCTTGCGCTATCTCGCTTACTACGACCCGCTCACCTCTTTGCCCAATCGCCGGAGCTTCACTGAAGAGCTCGATAGACTGGTGCTGACCCACCACAACAAAGATAACTATGTGGCGGTTATGTTTATCGATCTCGATCATTTCAAACGCATCAATGATTCGATTGGACATGCTCGAGGTGATCGTTTATTAGTCGAGACTGCCAAGCGTCTATCCGATGAACTGAGTCGATATGGAGAAATCAATCTGCTCTCTGATGTAGGCGACTACCATCATGTAGGCGGTGAAGAAAGCATTATTATTGCGCGTCTCGGCGGCGATGAATTCACGGTCGTCGTACCCAATGTCGAAAATGAGGATCGCGTGACCGAAATCGCCCGCAAGTTGCTGCACTCACTATCGCAACCGGTTGAGCTCCAATCACACAACCCGGTAGTCACGCCCAGTATCGGAATCGCGATGTTCCCGCGTGATGGCACCGATCCCGATACGCTCGTTCGGAATGCCGATATCGCCATGTACGCGGCCAAATCGATGGGGCGAAGCTGTTTTAGGTATTACCAAGACGACATGAACTCCTTGGCCGTCGAACTTTTAAAAATGGAAGAGGAACTTCGCGAAGCCCTAACGGACAACCAGTTGGAGCTGCATTATCAGCCTCTAGTAAACTCCACGACGGGCCAACTTTCAGGCCTAGAGGCCCTAGTGCGATGGAATCACCCAAAGAGAGGCTTGATATCGCCTACTGAGTTCATTCCTGTGGCAGAGCAAACGGGCCAGATTATTGAGCTGACCTCTTGGGTCATGCGCGCGGCGATAAACGACTGCAACATATGGGAACAGGCGGGCTTTTCTGACTTCAAGATTAGCATCAACATCTCAGCCCTTGAATTCAACCACGACGATTTAGCGAGCCATATTACGTCTTTATTCGATGAGGTGACGTTCAACAAACGACGCGTTCAGCTTGAATTGACAGAAAGCGCGATCATGACGGATGCGCAAGCCAATATTAAAAAACTGTCGGAACTCTGTGAACTGGGAGTTACACTCGCAGTAGACGATTTTGGCACAGGCTACTCATCGTTAAGTTATCTTCGCAAGTTTCCGATTAATGTGCTGAAGATCGACCGAAGCTTTGTGATGGGAATTGGTACAGAGAACGGCAACGCTATTGTTGACGCCATCTCATCTCTAGCAAAAGCGCTGCGACTCGGGCTGGTAGCCGAGGGTGTTGAGACAAGGGAACAGATGGAATACCTCATTAGTATCGGTTGTGACACGCTGCAGGGCTTTTATCTTTCACGCCCTGTTCCAGCAAAAGACATCATTGGCCTGCTGACTAAGCCTTTTGATATTTGATGAAAACCATAACCAAGCTTGCTCTCGCGTTCGGGTTACTTTCATCGAGTCTTAGTATTGAAGCGCAGGAAGCTCATCTTGTGCAATCAAATGACTACGAAGCACTCTCTGCCCTACTGAAGCAAATAGACGCCCCGCTGACCGACGCGTTTCCATTGATAAGCGCTGTGGGTACTCGGCTAACTGAAGGTCAAGCCGATTGGCTATCACAACAGCCCGAAATCATTCGGGTCATTGACAATGTCGAAGACGCATTAGGGGACCACGATTCGGACAAGAGCATTGATACAGCCTGCCCTTATGCGGGATCGATCAAGCTTATTACGGAGCAGAACCGATTGATTTGGCCGATCCACGCTCGGATTGAACGACCAACGCAACTTCGTCGACTCGTGATTAGCCAAAGCGAGCACACCGCCGAGGTGCTAAAAATTTCCCTTGATAACCAACTAATGGCGTTCAAACGTGACAGTCAAACGGGTGTTGTGACGACAGAAATCAACACCACACTCTCCGAACCTGTCCATAACATTGCTGTTTTTTTCGCCAACGTTAACCCCCCAAAGCAAAATGAATTAGATATGACCCTCACGTTTGACGACGATTGTGAAACACAGTTGTTGCCCGCGTATATGGATAACGATTCAAATACCCACTTCAACGATTTGATTGGGGCAAGTGCTTTACATTTTCAGGGCATAAAAGGACAAGGCGTTGGGATTGCGGTGTTGGATTCCGGGCTCTGGAGCCACCCTGATCTCGATCACAATACCGCAGCATCGAATCGAGTTCCGGTCGCATTTGATGCAATTCGTAATCTTGAAGTTACAACACTCA
>JAUHWV010000036.1 GCA_030427335.1 Gammaproteobacteria bacterium
TTTCTTAGGGCCGCGCAGTATGAGCCAAATTACGATAAGAGCCAGGACAAGTAGAATGAAGAGCAGGCTTGCGGATGACATGAACCAATCCCTAATCAAATTTTTGGGCGGGGTACACCATGAACATCAAATTGGAGTTCGCAGGTGATCCCGCCACGAAAAGTGGAAGGGGCATTATGCCACGCAATAATCAAATTGCATCGATATTAAGCAAATTAGGCTACCTGCTAAATTCTGTGGGTAGGCCGACCTAACCGGAATGATCATCTAGGGGCGCGTGACTTCAGAAACCTTGACCTTTATTATGCGTGGTCTTGTTGGGATCGTTGGTTTGAAAAGATCGATTGTGGAGCGTTAAATGGAATTTTATGAGGTATTAAAACAGCGTCGTTCAATGCGAGGATTTTTGCCCGATGCCGTAAAACAGAACGTGATTGAGCGGGTATTTACGTCTGCTTTACAAGCGCCCAGCAACTGCAACACGCAGCCCTGGTATGTGCACATTGTGAGTGGTGAGAAAATAGAGGAACTACGCGCTACCTTGCCGCAAAAGTTCATGGCTGGAGAGCTGAGCCTAGATTATCCCTACGATGGAAAGTACGATGGCGACTTTAAAGTGCGCCAATATGCTGCTGCTCAAGCCTTGTACGACTCGCTGGGTATTGCGCGCGATGATAAAGCGAATAGGCACGTCGCTTTCATGCGCAACTTCACCTTTTTTGACGCGCCGCACGTCGCGTTTTTCTATTTGCCAGCGGATTTTGGCCTTCGTGAAGCTTGCGACCTCGGTATGTTCGCCCAAAGTGTCATGCTGGGCTTGGTGAACGAAGGCTTGGGCAGCTGCCCTCAAACCGCTCTGGGGATGTTCGCTGATACCTTGAAAGAGAGTCTCTCTATTCCCGATGACCGCAAGCTGATGTTTGGCTTGTCGTTTGGGTATGTGGACAAGGAAGACCCGGTTAACCGCTGCACAACGGATCGTGCTGCGCCAGATCAGCTTATTCAATGGCATAGCTAATGAATTTGGCGCCCCGCAAAAAGCAAAGCGTGGTGTGCCGGTTATGAAACTGTAGCCAGACCGGGATTCGAAGCCCCGGTCAAACGCCGGAGAGAGTACCGACCTTGGTGCGTCGGTTGTAGAGAGGCAGTTTACTCAGACTTTGGTGCGTCGGTTGTAGAGAGGCAGTTTACTCAGACTTTGATGCGTCGGTTGTAGAGCGGCAGTTTATTCAGACGTTGGTGCATCGGTTACAAAGGCGTGGCGGGAAAGACGTAGCCAGAAAACTTGGCACACCCGTCATGAAGCGTTACACGCCGAGGCCTTGTTTACTCTGCTTCGGCCTCAACGAATTCCACCACTTCGAGGTTAAACCCTGATAGCGCGTTGTAGTGCACCGGTGCAGACATTGCACGCATTTTTGTGACACCCAAATACTTCAGCACCTGCCCTCCAGTTCCAATCAGCCTGTAATTTTGCCGGCCGCTTTCATCATACGAGGTGGCGGGCCGCGAGGCGGGGTAGTTGATGATGTCTTCGATTAGACGCTCAGGTGTTGCCTGCTCATCGAGCAAAACCAGTAAGCCGCTACCTTCTTCGCTGATGCGCTGCAGACACTTGCGATACGACCATCCAATGGCTTGATCAGGTAGGGTGGTGCCGATAAAATCGCGCAAGGTGTTGATCGCCTGGACTCGAACTAAAGTGGGCTCGTCGGGCTTGATTTGCCCTTTTTTGAGCACGTAGTGCAGGGCTTGATCGATCGTATCTCTGAACGCGTACAAGGTGAAATCACCGAACTCTGTGTTGATCTCCCGCTGCGCAGCCAACTCAATCGAGTGCTCATGGAGCGCACGGTACTCAATAAGGTCCGCGATGGTGCCCATTTTGAGCCCCCACTGCTTGGCGTATTCTTCAAGCTGTGGGCGGCGCGCCATGGTGCCGTCTTCATTCATGATTTCTACGATCACGGCGGCAGGCTCAAAGCCAGCTAGTCGCGCTAAATCAACGCCCGCTTCAGTGTGACCGGCTCGCTTTAGCACGCCACCGGGTTTGGCTACCAGGGGAAAAATGTGCCCGGGTTGCACTAGATCGGCGGGCTTGGCGTCTTTCGAGCAGGCCACCTTAATGGTGTGTGCTCGTTGTACAGAAGAAATCCCGGGGCCTTTTCGTTCGGCGGCGTCGATTGAAACCGTGAAGTTGGTCTCATGCTGTGAGCGGTTATTTCGCACCATCAGAGGAATATTTAATTGATGCGCTCGTTCGGCCGTAATTGGCATACAAATAAGGCCACAGGCTTCCGAGGCAAAGAAGTTGATGATCTCGGGCGTTACTGCCTCCGCGGCAATAATGAGATCGCCTTCGTTTTCGCGATCCTCATCGTCCATCAGTATCACCATTTTGCCCTGACGGATATCTTCAATGATCTCGGGTATGCTGCTCGTGGTCACAGGATTTGCTCCGGCCTAATTAGATGATTTCGATACCAACTGCAGTGGCTTCACCACCACCAATGCACAGGGCGGCGACGCCTCGCTTTTTGCCTTGGTTTTTCAGTGCGTGCATAAGCGTGACCAAGATACGTGAGCCGGTCGATCCGATTGGATGCCCTTGTGCACAGGCGCCGCCATAGACGTTGACTTTGTCGTGCGGGATTTCCATTTCGCGCATTGCGAGCATGGTCACCATGGCGAACGCTTCGTTGATTTCGTAAAGGTCGACATCTTCTGGTCGCCAGTTGAGTTTTGAAAATAACTTGCTCAGAGCGCCAATGGGGGCGAGCGTAAACTCGGCCGGTGCCTGTGAGTGACGACTGTGGCCCATGATGCGTGCAATTGGCGTTAAACCGAGTTCGGCGGCTTTGGATTCGCTCATCAGTAATAGGGTGGAAGCGCCATCTGAGATCGATGAAGAGTTTGCTGCAGTAATGGTGCCGTCTTTCGCAAAAGCAGGGCGCAACCCTGGAATCTTCTCGATATTGGCTTTGTGTGGCTGCTCGTCGTCGCTCACGATCGTATCGCCGCCACGGCCAGAGACGGTTACCGGGGCCATTTCATCCGCCAGAGCACCTGACTCGATCGCTTTTTTGGCACGGGTCAAAGACTCAATCGCAAAGGCATCCATTTCTTCACGCGTTATGCCATAGGCGTTGGCGGTTTCTTGTGCAAAAGTACCCATTGCGCGGCCTTCGTAGGCGTCTTCCAAGCCGTCTATAAACATGTGATCAAAAATCTGTTTGTGGCCCGCGCGCAAGCCTTGGCGCGCACCGGGCATGACATAAGGCGCGTTGGTCATACTTTCCATGCCGCCCACCATCACAACTTGGTTGGTGCCGGCCGCAATGGAATCGTAACCAAAAATGGTTGCTTGCATGCCTGAGCCACAGAGTTTGTTCAGAGTCACGGCCCCCGCTGATTTCGGAATGCCAGCGCCTAAAGCCGCCTGTCTGGCAGGGCCCTGCTTAAGCCCCGCAGGCAACACACAGCCCATGAATACTTCTTCGATGAGTTCAGGATTGACACCGGTGCGCTCCAGCACTTTGCGGATGGCGGTAGACGCCAGTTCGGGCGCGGTTACGGAGGACAAAGCGCCGCCTAAACCGCCCATGGGGGTGCGAGCGCCATCGACGATGACAATGGATTCTGCATTCATGTTGGTTTTCTCTGTCTGTTCAATCGGAAGGCCGCCATTTAGCCACACTGCGAGCAGTGACTCAACCACATCACCCGTTATATTAGGGATTACTCGGATTTATGAGAGAACAGTTTGCCGCGAGCGGCGCGCCGGTATCGCGAGGGGGTTGAGTCGGTATTGGCTCGGAACCAGCGGCTGAATCCCGCGGCGTCTTGAAAGCCCATTCGCCACGCCAGATCGCTGATTCTTAGATTACTGTTTTTTAGAAGCTCTTTGCTCGCTTGCACTCGTCGCTTTAAGTGGTAGGCACTGGGTGTTTGCCCCGTCGCCTCTTTAAAGCGACGATTCAAACTCCTCGAGCTGATATTTAAGTGGTCTGCCAGTTCATATAGGGCGACCGACGTGTGACTATTGCGATCCAGCCACGACTGCGCTTCGAGTATGAGTTCGTCGTGGTGGGTGTTGGAACCTTGGTCCTGGTAGGCAGCCGCTTCAAACTTCTTTCGTATCTCAGGTGAAAACTGCGTCTCCACTGCATGTGCAATCGCGCTGCCTAACTTAAGTTCGATCAAATGCACCATCACATCTGCGATGGAATTTACGCTACCTACGCAGTACACGTTTTCGCTTTGTGTTATTAGATGCCGTTTCTGAAGTTTGATTTGGGGATAGCGGCTTTTAAATAGATCAAAATAAGCCCAGTGCGTGGTGGCCGCACGTTCATTCAACAGACCGGTTTCGGCAAGCAGAAAGCTGGCAGTGCCTACGCTGCAAATCGTCTGCTGTTTTTCCAAAGCCAGTTTCAGAGTAGGGGCAAGCACATCGGCTTGATACAGGGCTTTGAGCGGGTTGCGCCAGAGCGCCGGCAGGATCCAAATGTCGGTGTCTAAGGCATCTTCCAGACGCATAGTTAGATGAACTTCGAGCCCTCCGGCTAGTTGCATAGGCCCAGTCTTCAGACCCGCAAAGCGGGTGATGACCGGTGTGGTAATCGGGGGGCGATGCGCCTTAGCGGCTTGACCTGCAGCCATCCAGATTTCAAGCGGTAAGGTAGCGCTCGAAGCGAGTGACTGTTCCAGTAATACTGCTGTTATCTTGATCATATGTCTGAATTTGTAAATTTATTGGCGCATTTTGCATAATATTTGGCCTGAAGCCAAGCCTACACTATCGCCCGAACAAAGGGGGAAACGTTATGTGTGCGATGGCTTTGCCGGTTATTGTGGGAATGGGTGGTATTAATGCGGCAGGCCGCACGTCGGGCTTCCAAGCCTATCAGAGCATGGTGAGAAGCGCGCTCTCTGAGGCTCAGAGAGAGAAGAACATACAAGCTATGGCGACCCTGATGGGCTTAGACCCTTCGCAACGGGAGCAAATCGAGCTTGGCTGTATGATTCGTGCAATTCCTAAGTCGGTGTTCGATGCGGATGCCATAGATTGGAACGCGGCCTTTGAGGCGGCGGGTTCAGACGGCGACTTTGAATTGAGTATTCGCACGAAACGTGTACCCGACCCGCTGCCCGCTGGATGGCAAGTGATCGCCACGCAGGGTGATCGAACTCGCGTGCGAATTGCGGCAGGGCAGGAGCTTCTGGTACCTGCTAAACGCGACTTCCCAGTCAAAACCGCGGGTATGCTGCCCGAGGGATTTGATCCAGCTTCTCTATACCCTTCACGTAACCATCCCAGAGGCTTACAGATGTCCCTGTTCGCTGCTTCTGATGCACTCGGGGATTCGGGGCTTGAGTGGTCCGCATTGCAGAAACTTGTGGGAGCCAATCAGGTAAGCGTTTATGTCGGTAGCGCCATGGGCCAACTCGATTACGAAGGCGGCGGCGGTATGCTCTCTGCCCGCGCGCGAGGAGCACGGGTAACATCAAAGCATTGCCCTTTATCGCTAGCCGAGATGCCCGCGGATTTTATTAACGCCTACGTGCTGGGTCACCTTGGCCGAACCGGTGCAGCGCTGGGTGCTTGCGCCTCGTTTTTATACAACCTGCGCATGGGTATCGATGATATTCAAACGGGCCGCTCGCACATCGCCTTTGTGGGTGGCGCAGACGCGCCGGTAGTGCCGGAAGTTATGGATGGCTACGTTTCCATGGGGGCATTGGCTACCGCAGACGGCATGGCCGCAATCGACGGCGTGTCGCGTGATCAACTCGATATGAGATCCATGTGCCGACCCTTTGGCGAAAACTGTGGTTTTACCATTGGCGAATCTGCGCAGGTATTCATTTTGATGTCCGATGAATTGGCGTTGAAAGTGGGTGCGAAAATTTATGGCAGTGCGCCATTGGTTGAGGTGTGCGCTGATGGCTTTAAAAAGAGTATTTCGGGCCCCGGCGCGGGTAACTACGTTACCGTTGCGAAAATCGCAGCTGAAGCCCGAGCTCTGCTGGGTGATGCTGCCCTTAAGCAACGAGGGCTCGTACAGGCGCACGGTACCAGTACGCCGCAAAACCGTGTGACCGAGGGATTAATCTTGAGTCGTGTAGCAAACGCGTTTGGTATCGAACACTGGCCGGTCGCTGCCATTAAAAGCTATTTGGGGCATTCGCTCGGCGCGGCCTCTGCAGATCAGTTGGCTGCGACTTTGGGTGTTTGGGGGCACGGTGTGATTCCAGGCATTATCCATACCAAGTCGGTTGCTCAAGATGTTGTGCAAGATGGCCTGGACTTTGTGCTCAAGCACCGAGAAGTTCAAGGCGATTCCATCGATTACGGCATCTTGAACTCGAAAGGTTTCGGAGGTAACAATGCCTCTGCTTTGGTATTAAGCCCAGAGCGTACACGGGCGATCATGGCCAAACGGGCCGGTTCTGACGCGTGGGCTGGTTATCAGGCGCGCAATGAAGCGGTCGCGGCTAAAAGTCAAAGCTACGATGCAGAGATGAGCCAAGCGCTCAAGCCGACTCGATACTTGTTCGATCACAATGTCGCAACCGATGCGGACGTTGCTTTGACCGACGCGAGTGTCAGTATAGAAGGTGTGGGAGAAGTCCGCTTCCAATCGACGCTCGGAGCTTACGCATTGTAGAGCTCTCGCTTCCGAGTGCGGTCGGAGACTTCATGTTTGAAGCCAATCACCTCGGAAAGAGCCTGATCTCGTAGCGTAAACCACATGTTGCGAGGATTTGCACAGCCATTGCTCTATCCAGCGATTTGCTGGAATTCGAGGCTGGTGCTAAACGCAGTACGTAAGGCCCCGAATGATCCAGAAGTCGCCGCTCACAGGTCGCTTCTCTGGTTGCACTTTGAGCGGCTCGCGCTTAAGCTTCGGTCACATTTTTGACAAGGACAGCTGTTGTGATTGCGCGCTTAATGCACTCGCGAGCCCTGCATTTTGTGGTGCTCGGCGCCGTATTCTACGCACTCAGTGCAACCTTTTTCCCTCCACCTAAACCGATTGTTGGCCCGCTCTCTGAGGCCCGTGTGGATGCGCTCGTGGCCGAATGGCAAAACCTGATGGGACGCAAGATGCGTGAGAACGAGCGTCACGGTTTGCTGCAGGCTGAACTGGATCGCGATATGTTATTCATGAAGTCCATTGAGCTCGAACTGCATTTAATTGACCCAGTGGTGCAACAGCGGCTCTTGCGGAATATCGATTTCTTGGGGCTGTACGCGGAGCAATCCGAAACAGAGAAACTGGAATCGGCTTATGACATGCGCATGCATTTAGGCGATGAAGTGATCAAGAGACGCCTGATTCAGCTTACAGAGGAGTGGCTGTTGCTGCAGTCTCCGCCTCAAGTGGTAAGTGTGGCTGACATCGAGCAATACTTTGAGGAGAACGCAGATCAATTTCTTGAGGATCAGCGCCTCAGCTTTAGCCATGTTTTCTTTCCGCGAGAGCGAGAAGCTGACATGAACAAGTTGAAGTCCGATATTGAATCGCAAAGTTTGGCTTTCGAGACGGCACTGAAACGCGGTGCGCCGTTTTTGGCCGGTTATACCTTCCAAAGCCTCACTCCAGACCAAATAGCGCGTCAGTTTGGAGCTGGATTTGTGACTAACTTAATGGCTCAAAATTTGTCGGCAGAAACTTGGTTGACTCCGATTGCGTCCACCTTTGGATGGCATCTTGTCTGGATTGCCGAGGTGAAGCCCGCCCGTGCGCAAACACTCGATGAGGCCAACGATGAAATCTTGGCTATCCTCAACAGAGAGCGACGACTCGAGGCGCTCGATAGCGCAAAAACCGCACTGCGCAACGACTACGAGGTGGTGTTATGAGTCGCGTTATTTTTGCTCTGATGGCCGTAATGCTCTCGGCCAGCGTGCAGGCGCATCGCTTTGCACCGTCTTCTTTGCAGTTCACCGAGACAGAGAACGCGCGTGTTGAAATGCTCTGGAAGACACCTTTGCAAACGACTTCGAATATACCGATGCGGCCGAAGTTGCCTCAGGGTTGTGTCGTTGAAGAGTCCAGTGAGCCTGTAGTCGAAGGCACGGGTTTTGTTCAACGATGGCTTCTGAACTGCGATCGAGGTGGCTTAGTTGGTAAGGCGCTCGCAATTGAGGGGCTGCCCGAAAACCAAGCCAGCGCACTGGTGATTTATCATTACAACGACGGCCGCTCTTGGCAAACCGTTTTAAATACAGAAAAACAGAGTGAGGTCGTGCCAAGCGCTCCCACGGCAGCAGGTGTCTTGGGGTCTTATATTGTGTTGGGAGCTGAGCACATTTGGGCGGGGCCGGATCACCTGCTGTTCGTACTCGGTTTGGTGCTCTTGGTGGTCGGTTTTCGATCGCTCTTGGTTACGGTAACGTCTTTCACTGCGGGGCACAGCGTGACGCTCGCCATGGTCACCCTCGGCGTATTTGATTATCCCGTTGCATTGGTTGAGTTTTTGATTGCGCTCAGCATCTTTGTGTTAGCACTGGAGGTCAACGCTGAACACAAAGGCTGGTTTGCGCGTTTTCCTTGGGCGGTTGCGAGTGGTTTTGGCTTGCTCCACGGAATGGGTTTCGCAGGTGCGCTGAGTGAGGTGGGCTTGCCTCAGGGTCAGGTGCCTCTAGCCTTGCTCTCGTTCAATATCGGAATCGAACTGGGGCAGATCGCCTTCATTGCTCTGATTTTGGCCTTGGGTGCGGGGTTTCGCCAAATCTGGTCGACCGGTGCGCCGAGGGCTACCGCAGTCGCCATTTACTTTATGGGCGGGATGGCTGCAATGTGGTGTATCGAACGCGGTATGGAAGTGTTGGGGGTTTAGCCCTCAGTCTTCGGTACCCAGGGCAGCATGTCGAGCAGCCAGAGCCTATGGCTAAGCTCAGTACCCCGTCTCGAGTCATGGGCATCGTGTGCTGACTGCCGTGTGTTGGGTAGCTTGAGAAGGGCGTTAAGCTCAGGACTGAGTCCCGAGCGCTCAGAGCTCAGAGCCGAGTATCGAGTAGCTAGAACCGAGCGCTAAGTCCAGTGCTGAGCAACGATAAGGCTGGCTTCAGGCTAGGGTGCTTTGCCCGGCCAGTCAGCCATTTCGATCCAAGGATGCAGGGCCAATTCAATACCTTCCTGAACGTACTTTTGGCTTTCCAGGATATTGCGTCGGCGCTCAAATCGTGTGCCTGATCGGGCGTCTATCGCGTCCGTTGCATCCATGCCGCCTCGACCCACAAAGATTCGCTCCAGCCCCTGGTCAAATACCACAACTTGCAGTGAGGCGACCGCCGCGAGTTGATTCCAGTCAAAACCGCCGGGAATTGTGGTGCCCGGGCCCTGAAGCGTAGGCTTGCGGCTCACGCCATCCCATCGTGCCTCGTGATTCATGCCATTATTGAAGGCAACCTGCTGCTCAATTAGATCGGTGAATACGAACGCATCCACTTGCTTGCTTTTTACGAGTTGATCCTTCACCGAATTCATGATCAAAACGAAGGTTTTCATGTTGACCCTTCCGGTGCTTGGGTCAAATGGATCCCCAAAGGCTCGAACCGCGGTATTCCATTCCTGCACAAATAGGCGCTGAGGTAGCACCTTGTAGCCCGCTTCTTTCAGTTTTTTGCTGACCAAGGCATCGATACGTTCCTCTTCGCGCTCAAGGTAAGAGCGTGATGGGCCTGAGATGTTCACGTGTGCGATGATCACCGTTTTGACCTTGTCCTTCGCCAGGGCCTGTTCATTGATTTCAGCAATGAAGGTGCTTGGGTTGTAGGTTGGGCCCGAGGCGCAGGCGCCCAAAAAGAGTGCGGTGATAAACAAAACGATACGAGGCGTTATCGTGCGAAATTCAGAGTAGTTCATAGTAGACTGTTCGTATAAATGTGCGTGGATCGTAACAAAAAAAGGCGGTTGGGTCAGGTGGGTAAGATTAAAACATTGTCTTCGGACATACTGGGGCAGGGTAAGCCGATTCTGCTGCTTCACGGCCTGTTTGCTAGCAAGAGTAACTTGCGCATGCTCACCAAGCAGCTCTCTCGCGAATACCAAGTTCACGCGCTTGATTTGCCGCTGCACGGAGCATCTAGCGGTTGTTCGGCCTCGAGTCTTGACGATATGGCCTTGGCGGTTGAGGAATACAGCTCGATGCACGGGCTGGAGGCGCCCGCACTCGTGGGACACTCCTTGGGTGGCAAAGTAGCGATGTCTGTGTCGCTTAGGGCTCGTATTGAAATCTCAAAGCTCGTAGTGGTTGATATCGCCCCGGTTCAGTATAAGGGCAGTCACGGGGCTGTTTTCGCTGGAATTAAACGTGTCGTGACTGAGGGTTGCACATCTAGGGCGCAGGCTCGCACGGTCTTGGCCGAATGTGTAGCGGAAACGATGGTGCAAGAGTTTCTTTTGACGCAGTTGCGTCGATCAGAGTCGGACGGTTCAATGCAGTGGGTTTTTGATTGGCAAGCACTGGCGCAAGCATATGAGGAGCTGCTCAAAGCACCCAGTTCGAGTCAGCCGGTTGGTACCCGAGCTCTGTTTATCAGGGGTGCTCTCTCGGATTACGTAACCGACGAAAACCTTGCCACGGCTCGGGTGCTGTTTCCTCGATCGCGCGTCCTTACCTTCAAGGGGGTAGGGCATTGGCTGCACGCAGAAAAGCCCGATCAGTTTGTGCAGGCTGTATTACAGTTTCTTTTCTCGGCCGCGACGTAGCCATACCGTTGCCACGGTATGGTCATTTTGTGCTTAACGCAGATCTAATTGCTTAACTCCTTGATTTGGCGTGATTAGAGCCCAATTTTTGGCTGTATTAAACGCTCTGCGACTGTGTAATCTTTTCCACAGAATCTGTGGATAACTTCGTGGACAATTTGTTTAATCGGGCCTGTGTGCCACTAAGTTCAAGGGGGTTCTTAGATTGGTTATTTTTTAACCAATAGATTAAATCTGTTTAAAATCAATAGGTTAAACTTACTATCTAAAGTGTTATTCCCAAATTATTCGCTAAGGTGTCAATTCGAAAAGTGCAGCTAACAATTGTGCATAAAAAACTTGACATGCTACTTTTCGTAACTTCAAGTAACGGTTTTCAACCCGATTTGGGAGCGTGCAGACGGCGACATCAAAACGGCGCGCATTTTTACTGGAATAGGCTCAATGATCGCAGCAGGGCACGTCATGTGAGCCTCCGTAACATACTGGTAACAATTGGCATGCATGGGCTTTACTTGGATAAACGTGCAAAATCAGGCGCTGGAGATCAGCAGCGCGGATTATCGAGCCTGGTTTTTCATTGGCCTTTGTATATGCATCCGGAGGTGCACGTTTCTTTGAGTTCAACACTGTAGAGATTGGGCAGGTTCGGGTAGAGTTTCTCCCAGATCCATTCACATACGCGTTCGCTGGTGGGGTTCTCGAGCCCGGGAATTTCGTTTAAGTAGTAATGGTCGAGTTGATCTACGATGGGTTTGACGACCGCCTTAATATCACTGAAGTCCATAACCCAGTTGAGAGGCGGAGGCGCGTCGCCAGAGACGGTGACCCTCAATTGAAAAGAATGTCCATGTAGGCGCGCGCATTTGTGGCCTTCGGGTACATTGGGTAAGCGATGAGCTGATTCAAAATGAAAGTCTTTATAAATGTACATCGTGATTCTCTAGCTGGGTGGTATTGGATTCTTCGATCGTGACGCCCATTGTACTCCAGTCACGATAGCGGGGCGATCTTAAGGTTGTTCATTGCCCAAACCTTAAGACCGAATACCGAATGCTGAAAGATTGTCGATGATTGATGATTGATGATTGCTGATTTCCGATACGTGTTTTCCATTGTCGCCAGTCACGTTTTGGGTTGGGTTTTGGGCTTAAGATGTGTCTGGCTCGTCGTTTTCGCAAGGGCTATTTCGAACGCAAAACTCAACTCAAAAAAGTTGAAAGAATTTTTAAAAACCGCGTTGACACACAAGCTTAACACTCTATAATGCGCGTCTCGGCTAGGGGTGGTTAGCTCAGCTGGGAGAGCATCTGCCTTACAAGCAGAGGGTCGGCGGTTCGATCCCGTCACCACCCACCAACACTCTTTAGTGTTAGCCAAAACAACCGTTGCGTAAGCAACGTCTACCTGGAGCGGTAGTTCAGTTGGTTAGAATACCGGCCTGTCACGCCGGGGGTCGCGGGTTCGAGTCCCGTCCGCTCCGCCATTTTATGGCAAGAAACTCCCTCAAAACAAACACCCGCAGTCGTTCTGTCAAGCTAGGGTGATTACTCTCTACCTGCTCGTCAATGTCGTTGGAATCGCAATCAGATCGATTTGTTCGATGAGGCTAATATCAGCCAAGTGGGTGCGTTGCTGTGTGATACTTCGCGTTCTACAATGCCCAACGGGTTGCGGCAAACATTCGGCCAGTGCGCGCCTGATGACCTGTACTACCAAGGCGATGCCAAGATGGTGGCAGAATCCAGAGTAGATCCATTGGATTGTCCAATTCACGGAGCCATTTTTGAGAGCCGCTTTATGAATAAAGTCTCTATCATTTTTCTACTCCTTCTCGCAATTCCCGCTGAAGCCTCGGAGCAGGAATTGCAGAAAATTCTTGAGAGCGAAGTTCAGGAAAACATGCCTGGGATTTTATTTACCGTTCAATCTGGGGATGGCGCAATTTCTTGGTCAGGCGCTGCGGGCGTCTCAGAAAAAGAAAGTGGTGAGCCATTAGCTGTTGAGCGGACCTTTCGGATTGCGTCTGTCACCAAGACTTTTGTAGCGGCGGGTATTCTTAGATTAATGGAAACAGGCTCTCTGCAATTAGACGACTTAGTTTCTAAGCATGTCAGTCCAGAACACACCAAAATCCTGTCCGAAGACTACCCAATGGATCAAATTACGATTCGGCAAGTATTACGACATTCTGCGGGCTTTTTTGATCACACAAATGCGCCTGAGTTTTTAGAAGAGGTCCTGTCAAACCCCAAGCATGAATGGACTCGAACGGAGCAGCTCCGATTGGCAGTGGAAAAAGGTGACTCTGTTGGTCCACCCGGCCGTCAATTTAGCTATTCCGATACAGGTTATATTCTGTTGGGGGAAATCATTGAAAAGTACACTCACAGCGATTTGGATGGGGGGATCAAATCTCTTTTGAGGCTGGAGGATTTGGGTTTAGACAGAACGGATTTTGAAAGAAAAGATGCTGTGAGTGATTCCCTCCGAATCCATCAATATTTTCAAGGCATAGATATCTATGAATTTAGCCCGAGCTTAGATTACTACGGAGGAGGGGGGCTGCTATCTACCACGAGCGAACTGGTCCAATTTTTCAAAGCCCTTTTTCAAAATCGCGTGTTCGACAAGCCGGAAACACTAGACGTCATGCTTGAGCCCGTTCGATACGCGATGGAAGCCTCGATGGACTACCAAATGGGAATTCACCGGGTTCACATAAACGGAATGACGGCCTACACGCATACTGGATTCTGGGGTACCCAAGTACTTTATATCCCAGAAATAGAACTATTCATGGCGGCGAATTATTCTTCTATTTGGGAGAATGCCGCAGTAGCGCCGGTTTTCGCTAAAGTTCTGGAAGTCCTTTGAATTACGGTTGTATTTTCGTTGAAAGAAAGATGAATAAAGCGTTTGATCAGATTGCGAGTTTTTTTGAATGATGAAGGTATTGTCTGATAGCTGGCGCTTTGCGCATGGAGCACCTCTTTTTACCGCGCAATTGCGGAGTCAGCCGGCTGACTTTCACGTTGTTGAAAATCTGGGGTGGGATCTCAGCGGAGATGGGGAGCACGATTATCTCTGGGTTGAGAAAGAGGGCAACAATACAGAGTGGGTAGCACAGCGACTCGCGCAATTTGCAGGCGTGCCCGAAAAAGATATCGGTTTCGCTGGCATGAAGGATCGGCATGCTATCACTCAACAGTGGTTTAGCGTTCCGCGCTGGAACAAACCCGATTGGGGTGTGTTTGAAGAGGAGGGCGTGCGAATTCTGCGGGTCAGTCGTCATCTCCGTAAGCTGAAGCGTGGAGCCCATGACACCAATAGCTTTAAGATCGTGCTGCGTTACGCTGAGCCCATCAATGAACCTGCCGTTACCGAGCGAATAGAACGCATTCGAACTCTGGGTGTTCCCAACTATTACGGTGAACAGCGCTTCGGGCGTGGTGGGTCCAATATCAGCCTTGCGGATGCCTGGGCCAAAGGTAAGCGGCTGTCGCGCAACAAACGCAGCATTGCGATATCAACGGTCCGTTCATATATATTCAACGAGACCTTATCTGCACGTGTAGAGGCCGATACCTGGAATCGAATCGTGCAGGGTGATAAGGCGAATTTAGACGGTTCGGGTAGCGTCTTTTCGGTCCCAGAAATTGACGCAGCGCTCGCTGAACGCTGTCTGCAGATGGATGTTCATCCGGCGGTGGATCTGGTTGGGGAAGGGTCCAATGTAGAGCCAGCCCATTGGCAGGCTGCTCTGGATAAAGCGCGAGTCGCGCCCGATCAGCGAGCGCTTCGGTTGCGAGTTCAGAATCTTGAGTATTTATTTGAAGAGGGTGCTTTAACGCTCTCGTTTACTCTGGGTAGGGGGGCGTTTGCTACCTCGGTTTTGAGAGAGTTGTGCCGTTGGAGCTAAGGGGCTACGTTTCTGGCCTCTGGCCTCTGGCCTCTGGCCTCTGGCCTCTGGCCTCTGGCCTCTGGGCTCTGGCCTCTGGCCTCTGGCCTCTGGCCTCTGGCCTCTGGCCTCTAGTCTTTGATGGCGAAAATCCGATTTGTCGTATCTTATATTCCGTAATGCTTTAAGCCCTAAACCGAAGAGAATTTCCGGATTTTTTGTGCTCGGCAGACGCTGAGCCTTGTGGCGTGAAATATCGGTAGACTTTGTTATTAACGAGTATTTTAATGCTCGCTGGAATCTAATAACGAAAAAGGGCGGTGTTCTGATGTTTGCGTATCCTCTGACTGGGCTGGTTACGGTCTTTTGCTTGTTTGTTTTGTTCTGGGTTACGGCCATGGTTGGCGTTGCGCGTGGCAAGCACGGCGTCAAAGTGCCTGAAATGACGGGTCCGGAGCCGTTTATTTGGGCGGTGCGAGTGCATTTGAATACCATTGAAGGGCTGATACTTTTCTTGCCCGCTTTATGGTTGTTTGCTCTGACGGTATCGGATACCTACGCAGCAATCGCCGGTGTTTTTTACCCGATCGGTCGCATACTGTACGCGCTCGGGTATTACAAAGAACCCAGCAAACGTGAGGTGGGTTTCGGCCTTGGAATGCTGGCGACCTTAGTATGTATTGTGGGTGCGACTTTTGGTTTGTTAAGAATCGTATTTGCGGGGTAGTGGTCGATTTAGGCGGGGCGCCCTGCACTTCGGCTCGGGTATCAGCAGTGTTTGGTTCATTGGTACGTACGAGAGGGTCGGAGTTTCATTCCGACCCTAGTGTGTTGCACTTCGGCTCGGGTATCAGCAGTGTTTGGTTCGTTCGAAAGGGTCGTGTACTAGAGGGTCGGAGTGCACTCCGACCCTGGTCTACGCTACGATTTTCCCAGATATGGCGTTACTAGTGGTGATGCCCACCAGGCCCGTGCGCGTGGCCATGCGCAATCTCATCTGCAGTAGCATCCCGCAAGTCAACAATCGTGATCTTAAAGGTCAAGGCCTTGCCTGCTAGAGGGTGGTTGGTGTCGACGTCTACGTTAAACTTTCCAGCCTTTATTACCGTTACACTACGGACTCCGTTCTCGGTATTGACCTGAACCGCCATTCCTGGGCGAATTCGCTTAGGCACATTGGCCAGATGCTTAATGGGGACGCGTTGAATGCGTCCTTCGATTCGCTCTCCGTAGGCGTCTTTAGGCTCAAGCGTCACCTCAAGTTCATCGCCCGATGTTTTCCCTTCGAGCGCTTTTTCAAGCGCTGGCATAATATTTCGATGTCCGTGTAGGTACAGTGCAGGCTCCGCATCTAAGCTCGTTTCAAGTGTTTCGCCTTCAATGCTCAAGAGGGTGTAGTGGAAGGAAACAACGACATCGTTTTGTATATTCACGGGATTTAATCTCTTGGTAATAAAGGATGCAAGTATATCATTGAGGGGCACTAATTACGCATTTCTAAGGCACACGAAGTAAGCTCTTGTTTTCGTATCACTTTGCACCGAAAGCAAAGAAGCAGAGTTCTAAAATGGTGCATGGGGCCGCTTTTTCGCTCTATTTTGGTGCTTTTTGGTTTAATTTCGCTTCAAAGTGGATTTTTTATTGGGCCTTCATACACTCTTCGCATCTTTAAAAAATAACCAGAAATATCGAGGTTTTTTATGAAAAGTGCTATGCGACATACACTCGGTTTGGGGCTGCTGGGCCTGACCTCAGGCGCTTCCGCGGAGACTCTATCGAGTGGCGACACGGCTTGGATCCTGTCTTCGAGTGCCTTGGTTTTGTTCATGACAATTCCGGGACTCTCACTCTTCTACGCGGGTCTTGTGCGCTCCAAAAACGTGTTATCCGTTTTGATGCAGTGCTTTGCGCTGACAGGCTTGATGTCTCTG
>JAUHWV010000238.1 GCA_030427335.1 Gammaproteobacteria bacterium
CAGCCATCAGCCATCAGCCATCAGCCATCAGCCATCAGCCATCAGCCATCAGCCATCAGCCATCAGCCATCAGCCATCAGCCATCAGCCAAGGATCGGCCAGCGATATTCACCTGTAAAGATCCCTCTTCGTAGATGCAGTTCATCACCGTTCGATATTCTGTGCGTGATTTGGCAATGCGCCAACCTTTGGCCGTTTTCACATAATCATCGTGGTAGAGCGCGCTCATCATAGTCAAGGTGCGATCTTGCGTATTGATGTTGCGGTAATTCAAGGACCAAACACCCTTAGCCGTGTTGGTATCCACGATTTCGATTTCTGGATTCGTTCCATGGTGCATATCGAGCACAAAGTCATGGCATCCACGCGGGACGTAAATATCATCGACGAACGTATCTCGGCTATCGCAATAGCCAAAGTAATCCATATCAATAACAGCGCCGTCTTCTATAAAGCATTCCCGAACGACCTCGGGCTCCTGCTTATCGCAGGCATTTAAGTAGCGAGCCTTGAGCGCCTTAATTTCTTCGATCGCTTCCAGCCGCTCAACCTTTGCTGCCAACTCGTCAAAATTCATAATTCCCCCCCTTCCAATACGAAACGGCCGGAGTCAACTCCGGCCCCTTGTCGTCACACCAAACCACCCACCAAGCAGTATTTCAGTTCGGTGTACTCATCAATGCCGTATTTCGATCCTTCACGCCCAAGACCCGACTGCTTAACACCACCGAAAGGTGCGACCTCAGTTGAAATAATGCCCTCATTCAGCCCAACCATACCGTATTCCAGCTGTTCCATGACTCGCCAGCTACGGCCCAAATTCTGGGTATAAAAGTAGGCCGCCAGACCAAACTCAGTATCGTTTGCGATTTGTATCGCTTCCTCCTCAGTCTTGAATTTCACCACGGAAGCCACCGGGCCAAAGATTTCTTTTCGGAAGATATCCATCTCACGGGTGATACCCGTTAAGACGGTGGGCTTGTAAAAGGCACCGGCGCGCTCCAAGCGCTCGCCGCCCGTTACAACCGTGGCACCAGCCGCGGTTGCTTGGCCCACTAGCTCTTCGACTTTATCAAGAGCCGCCGAGTTGATTAATGGGCCAACTGCGACACCCTCGCTCAGCCCGTCGCCGATTTTCATTTCGGCCACTTTCTTAGCCAGCGCATCAACGAAGGCATCGTGAATCCCTTCTTGTACAATAAACCGGTTGACGCAAACGCAAGTCTGACCGGCGTTACGGTATTTAGACGCCAGAGCACCCGCAACCGCTGCGTCTAAATCAGCGTCATCAAATACAATAAAAGGCGCATTTCCACCCAATTCAAAGCTCAGCTTTTTGATGGTATCAGACGACTGCTGCATGAGTATTCGACCGACCGCTGTAGAGCCGGTGAATGATAATTTACGGACGATATCCGACTCACAAAGCACCTTGCCCACCGCCGCCGGATTTGTGGTGGTTATAACCTTGAAAAGCCCTTCAGGAACACCCGCTTCGATTGCTAATTTCTCGAGCGCCAAGGCGGTGAGCGGCGTTGCCTCCGCGGGCTTTAACACCATGGAGCAACCCGCTGCTATAGCAGGCCCCGCTTTGCGGGTAATCATCGCTAAAGGAAAGTTCCAGGGCGTAATGGCTGCAGTTGTACCTATAGGCTGCTTCAAAACAAGGATCTTTTTGCCCTCTGTGTGTGAGGGAATCACGTCGCCGTAAACACGCTTGGCTTCCTCGGCAAACCACTCAAGAAAGGAGGCACCGTAGGCGACCTCACCGAGTGATTCGGCCAAAGGCTTACCGCATTCCAGGGTCATCAGTTCTGCAAGAGCCTCTTTATTGGCAAGAATAAGATCGTGCCAGCCCTTTAAAACGATTGCGCGTGCCTTGCCCGTTCTTTTCGCCCACTCGCCCTGAACGGCACTCGCAACACGAATGGCCGCCTGCACATCATCGAGCGGCATATCCAAAACGGTTGCAAGCTTTTCCCCATTAGCGGGGTTATACACATCCAATCCCTGTTGAGCCATCGACTCGGGATTGAGTAGAGAGGTAAGATGATTTTCCACGTCGAGACATTCCCTTGATTCAGAGCAGCCATCTTACACTGCAAACTCGAATCGCTCACTCCATGAACCCGAGAAATTCGAGCTTCATACCATTTATCCATGGCGGCATTAGTGCAAACGTCCGATGTATACGGTAATCGGCCATGTATACTGGGGATTCGTATCGAAGTCTTGGGACGGGGGGTAGTGTGAACTATGAATTGACAGAGCAGTTGCTCGATAAGGCCGTTGAATACTCAAAGCAGCACGGCCACAAGATGGCGATTGCAGTGACAGACGATGGAGGCATTTTGGTGGGCTTTCGGCGCATGGACGGCTGTTTCAAAGGGTCTGTTGAGATCGCGATCAAAAAGGCCAAGACCTGCGCGTTGTTCCCATTACCCAGCGGGGCCTTCGGGGAGCTAATACAACACCAAGATCTAATTGGAATGGAGCAAACAAACGGCGGGTTATGTGTGTTCCATGGCGGACTCCCCATATTCAACGACGGCACATTAATAGGGGCTATTGGGGTTTCGGGCGGGAGTGCGGAGGAGGATCTAGCTGTGGCTGAGTTTGCCGTTACACACAGTGACTCTGGATAATTGGCCGACACGCGCCATCTGGATTTAAAGATTTCTTTGACGGGGCGGAGTAGGTCTCGCTTCCGGACGATACGCCGCCCAGCGCACTTCGGCGAGGTGTTGCCTCGCTGGTGCAGCGTGGGTAGCGACTGAGCCGTATGCGCACCAAGCCACAATCAGGTGGCGTTTTGACTGAGCGCGTTTGGCGGGGCTGTCGGCGAGACTGTCTGAGCGGAAGGCAACGCCTGAAGCGAGTTTCGCAGCCGCCGCCAAGAGCGAGAAGTAAGCCGCCCGTGGCGGGTGTGCATTGGGCGCAGGAGCCGACACGCTAAGTTTACTGCTACCTGCCGCCGGTCAGCTGATTTCCGCGGGCCCAAACTAAAAAAGGGCCACCCGATGGGTGACCCTTTTTAATTTAGAAGCCTGGCGCCAAGCTGAGCTTGCCCGGCCGCTCGCAGAGCTCGCGTCGTTCGCTCGGGACAAAGCAAAACGGTTTGCTTTGTCTGTATCCGTGCTCACCCTACTCTCTCATGGGGAACCCCATGTGACCTGATATCCGCGGCCCCAAATAAAAAAGGGCCACCCGATGGGTGACCCTTTTTAATTTAGAAGCCTGGCGATGACCTACTCTCACATGGGGAGACCCCACACTACCATCGGCGATGCATCGTTTCACTAC
>JAUHWV010000037.1 GCA_030427335.1 Gammaproteobacteria bacterium
TAGGCAGAACACCCCGATCGAACCCCGCCACCTACACGGGTATTTTTACGCCGGTGAGAGAGCTATTTGCAGGAACGCAAGAGTCTCGCGCGCGCGGTTATAAACCAGGCCGCTTCAGCTTTAACGTGCGCGGTGGGCGCTGCGAAGCGTGTCAGGGGGATGGTGTCACTAAAGTTGAAATGCATTTTCTACCCGATATCTATGTTCCTTGCGACGAGTGTAAAGGAAAGCGCTATAACCGCGAGACGCTCGACATTAAGTACAAAGGGAAGAATATCTACGAAGTGCTCGAAATGACCGTAGAAGACGCACTCGAGTTTTTCGAGGCGGTACCCAATATCGCGAGAAAACTGCAAACGCTCATCGATGTTGGCCTTTCTTACATTCGCTTAGGGCAAGCAGCCACAACACTGTCCGGAGGCGAAGCACAGCGGGTCAAACTGTCTCGCGAGCTATCGAAGCGCGACACAGGTAAAACACTCTACATTCTCGATGAGCCAACGACCGGTCTTCACTTCGAGGATATCAGACAATTACTCGAAGTCCTGCACAGACTCCGCCGACACGGCAACACCGTCGTCATTATTGAACATAACCTCGATGTCATTAAGACCGCCGATTGGATAGTCGACCTGGGGCCCGAGGGCGGAAGCGGTGGGGGTACTATTATCGCAGAAGGCACACCCGAAACGATCGCACAGTCGGATTGTAGCCATACTGGGCGATTCTTAGCGCCCTTACTGGAAAAGGCTAAGAGCCTAGACCAAGTCGCTTAGCCTATCGCCTCTGCAACCCGGAGGCCGACTTAGGGCTCCGGCGCCGTGCGCTCAAAATTTGGAAGCTGTGCTACGACAATATTTGCCACCTTCTTTAGATAGGGCGAGTCTCCCGCAAGACACAGCGTACTCGAGCTTTCGGGGCACCAAATCGTAGACAAAAAAAAGCCGCGTCAAGACGCGGCTTTGTCGTTCAACGATCGCTTATTCTTCGTTAGCGTCGTCAATATCATCAATCTCGACTACGGGGCGATCAACCAGTTCAACGTAGGCCATCGGCGCGTTGTCACCAGCGCGAAAACCGCACTTGAGAATACGAAGGTACCCACCTGGACGAGACTCGTAGCGAGGCCCGATTTCTGAGAACAACTTGCCAACCACTTCTTTATCGCGCAGGCGATCAAACGCAAGACGACGATTAGCAACGCTATCCTGCTTAGCCAGCGTGATGATTGGCTCAGCGTAGCTGCGAAGCTCTTTGGCCTTAGGTAATGTCGTTTTGATAAGCTCGTGCTTAACAAGCGACGCGGTCATGTTGCGAAACATCGCTTTTCGGTGCGAGCTGTTTCTATTTAACTGACGTCCACTGTGACGATGACGCATGACTGTATTCCTTTACTTCGAATGCTCTCTCGAGCAAATTAACTGTTAAATAGGGATTATAAACTTAAAACCCGATCATCATTTTTCAAGCTAGCAGGCGGCCAGTTGTCTAAACGCATGCCCAAAGACAAACCGCGCGACGCCAAAACATCTTTAATTTCCGTCAGCGACTTCTTACCCAAGTTCGGGGTCTTCAACAGCTCAACTTCAGTGCGCTGAACCAAATCGCCAATGTAATAAATATTCTCAGCCTTCAAGCAGTTAGCAGAACGAACCGTCAGTTCAAGATCGTCGACCGGGCGCAGAAGGATCGGATCAACCTCGTCCTCTTCCACCACGGCTTCAGCCTCACCTTCACTCTCAAGATCAACAAAGACGGCAAGCTGCTGCTGTAAGATCGTGGCAGCGCGACGAATCGCTTCTTCAGGATCGATCGTACCGTTGGTCTCTAGGTCCAAAACCAGCTTGTCGAGGTCTGTACGCTGTTCAACACGCGCAGACTCTACAACGTAAGCTACGCGACGGATCGGCGAAAAAGTGGCGTCCAGCTGCAGACGGCCAATCGCACGAGTCTCATCTTCATCGCTACCGCGCGAATCCGCAGGCGAGTAACCGCGACCGCGCGAAATAACGAGCTTGATGTGTATTCCTGAACCACCCGTAACATTGCAGATAACGTGGTCTGGATTACAGATCTCAACGTCATGATCCACACTGATGTCGCCTGCTGTTACCGGGCCAGGCTCTTTTTTGGATAAGGTAAGTTCAGCCTCGTCCTTCCCATTCAATACCACAGCGACGTCTTTTAAGTTTAGAAGAATCTCAATGACGTCTTCTTGAACACCTTCTATAGTACTGTACTCGTGAAGCACACCATCAATCTGAACCTCCGTAATTGCACAGCCAGGCATTGAAGACAGAAGGATACGACGAAGGGCGTTACCTAAAGTATGACCAAAACCACGCTCGAGAGGCTCAAGCGTCACCAGGGCGCGAGTAGCACTTTTTTCGTCCACGGTAATGACTCGTGGAGTCAGAAATTCATTCACTGCACTTTGCATGTTGGCACCTGTCAGTCTAATTTATCCGGATGTATTACTTAGAGTAGAGCTCAACAATCAAGTTTTCGTTGATTTCTGAGGACAACTCGCCGCGCTCTGGCGCCGACTTGAATACACCTTCCATCTTGTCTGTGTTGACATCAATCCACTCGATGTCTCCGCGCTGTGCGGCAAGCGTCAGAGCTGATTGGATACGCAGCTGCTTTTTGGCTTTTTCACGAACCGCAACAACATCTCCTGCCTGCACTTGGTAGGAAGGAACGTTAACAACGCTACCGTTTACCAATACACCTTTATGGGATACAAGCTGACGCGCTTCGGCACGAGTCGACGCAAAACCCATACGATAAACCACGTTATCGAGACGGCTTTCGAGTAATTGCAGCAAGTTCTCGCCCGTAGCGCCTTTACGGCGAGCGGCTTCTTTGTAGTAGCCACGGAACTGCTTCTCAAGGATACCGTAGATACGACGCACCTTCTGCTTTTCACGCAGCTGTACACCGTAATCCGATAGACGCCCACGACGAGCACCGTGAACACCTGGTGCGGTTTCAAGTTTACACTTGCTGTCTAGCGCTCTCGCGCCACTCTTCAGAAATAGATCTGTGCCTTCGCGACGAGCAAGCTTACATTTTGGTCCAATATAACGAGCCATGATAATTCCTTCCTATACTCTTACACGCGACGCTTTTTGGGCGGACGACAACCGTTGTGAGGGATCGGCGTCACATCGGTAATGTTGGTGATTTTGTAGCCACAACCGTTGAGGGCTCGCACGGCTGACTCACGGCCTGGACCAGGCCCCTTGACCTGCACGTCGAGATTCTTCAAGCCGTATTCTTTCGCTGCTTCGCCTGCGCGCTCTGCTGCAACCTGTGCAGCGAAGGGCGTGCTCTTACGCGACCCGCGGAACCCAGAACCGCCCGCTGTTGCCCAGCTAAGCGCATTGCCCTGACGATCGGTTATCGTTACGATGGTGTTGTTGAAAGAGGCATGAATGTGTGCCACACCATCAACAACCGTTTTGGTAATCTTACGGCGCTGTGTTTTTGCGCTTGGCTTCGCCATAGTAAAATCCTACTTTTAATATCAACACTACACTGCGGTGTAGCTACACTAAATTGGGCGCAAAACGCCCACCCACTTATTTGCGAATTGGCTTACGCGGACCCTTACGAGTACGGGCGTTAGTCTTGGTTCGCTGCCCACGTAAAGGCAAACCTTTACGATGGCGCAGACCGCGGTTACAACCGAGATCCATAAGACGCTTGATGTTCATAGACACCTCACGACGAAGGTCACCCTCGACCATCATCTCGCCTACTTTGCCGCGTAGCGCATCCATCTGATCTTCAGACAGATCACCAATTTTGGCGTCTTCAGCAATATTCGTTGCTGCACACAGCTCTCTTGCCTTCGTCTTGCCAACACCATAGATGTAGGTAAGGGAAATAACAGCGTGCTTGTTATCGGGTATGTTGACGCCGGCGATACGTGCCATCCATCTTTCTCCAAATTACTTAGTTACATCGCGAACCGTCGTCGCACCCCAGAGCATGGCTCTAAAAAAAGGTGCGGCAGTTTATCGGCTTCGCTCTCAAAAATCAACTTCGACCTATTAGCCCTGACGCTGCTTGTGGCGCGGATCAGACGAACAAATCACTCGAACCACACCCGCGCGGCGAACCACTTTGCAGTTGCGGCATATTTTCTTAACTGATGCTCTAACTTTCATCACTTCTCTCCGTAACAACGCGTCTTAGCGAGGCTTACCCGCCGACCCGTGATTCTTTAAATTCGCTTTCTTCATGACCGAGTCGTACTGCTGCGACATCATGTGGCTCTGAACCTGCGCCATGAAATCCATAACCACAACCACTACGATCAGAAGCGAGGTGCCGCCCAGATAAAATGGCACGTTCCAAGTCACGACCAAAAACTGTGGCAATAGGCAAACCAGAGCGATGTAGGCGGCACCAAATACGGTCAGACGCGTCAACACACCATCAATAAAGTTAGCTGTCTGCTGACCAGGGCGGATACCGGGAACAAATGCGCCCGAACGCTTCAAATTGTCAGACACCTCCACTGGGTTAAACATTAACGCAGTGTAGAAGAAGCAGAAAAACACAATAAAAACAGTAAACAAAATGATATTCAGCGGTTGCCCGGGACCAATCGCTACGGCGAGATCCTGCAACCAGTCCGACGAATTCCCCGAGCCAAACCACTGGGCGATCGAAGCCGGAAACAGCAGGATGCTGCTCGCAAATATAGCTGGTATCACACCCGCCATGTTCACCTTCAGCGGCAAATGTGAGCTCTGCGCCTGGTACATGCGGTTGCCGCGCTGCTGCTTTGCATAGTTAACCGTGATGCGGCGCTGCCCTCTCTCGATAAAGATGATCAAGTAGATCACCACAATAGCTAGCGCCAAAATGCCAAGAAGCACGAGTATGTTGAGCTCGCCTTGCCGCGCCTGCTCCAGCGACTGGCCAATTGCAGAGGGCAGACCCGCCACGATGCCCGCGAAGATCAACAGGGAAATACCATTACCGACGCCACGTTCAGTCATCTGCTCACCAAGCCACATCATGAATACGGCACCCGTAACCAATGAGGTCACGGCGATAATGTAGAACACGACAGAGACGCTGTAAGCCATACCTTGGTTCGCCATACCCACCGTCATTCCAGTCGCTTGCACAATGGCTAAGACCACTGTCAAATAACGTGTGTACTGACTGATCTTGCGACGCCCTGATTCACCTTCCTTCTTGAGCTGCTCAAGCGAAGGCGTCACGGCCGACATCAATTGCATAATGATAGATGCCGAGATGTACGGCATGATGCCAAGCGCGAGAATACTCATCCGCTCGAGAGCACCACCTGAAAACATATTGGCTAGACCTAGGATGGTCCCTTGATTTTGGTTAAACAAAGCCTGCAGCTGGGCAGGATCGATACCTGGAACAGGTATATGCGTACCGATTCGGTAGATGATCAATGCCACTAAAACGAACTTTAGGCGAGCAAAAAGCTCGCCTAAGCCGGCTGTATTAAACTGCTGACCGGCCGCCATTTAGTCTTCGACCTTCCCGCCTGCCTGCTCAATAGCAGCACGCGCACCTTTCGATACCGCCAGACCTTTGACCGTAACAGCGCGATCGATGCCACCCGCCAAGAAAACGCGTGCACGCAACATATCGTTACGAACCAAATCCGCGCCTTTCAGAGCATCTAAATCGATTACATCAGCCTCGATGCGACCCAGATCACTTAAACGTACCTCAGCGGTTTTCATGCCCACGCGCGACTTGAAACCATACTTAGGTAAACGCTTCTGCAAAGGCATCTGACCGCCTTCAAAGCCAGGACGAACACGGCCGCCTGAACGCGCTTTCTGACCTTTGTGACCACGACCGGCTGTCTTGCCCAAACCGCTACCGATGCCGCGCCCAACGCGCTTCGCACTTGATCGAGAGCCTTCGCCCGGACTCAGGGTATTAAGACGCATTACGTCTGACATATTAAGACTCCTCAACCTTGACCATGTAGGACACTTTATTAATCATGCCACGAGTCGAGGGGGTATCCTCTACTTCAACTGTGTGACCGATACGGCGCAAACCCAGACCGCTTAAGCAAGCCTGATGAGAACGCTGACGACCGTGACGGCTTTTCGTTTGTGTAACTTTTACTGTCGATTTAGCCATGGCTACGCGACCACCTTTTCCAATGCTTAATTCAGGATCTCTTCGACCGATTTACCGCGCTTTGCTGCAACGTCTTCGGGAGAGGCCATATCGCGCAGACCGTTGAAAGTCGCGCGTACCACGTTTACCGGATTCGTAGAGCCGTAGCACTTTGCAAGAACGTTCTCTACACCGGCGATTTCCAATACCGCTCGCATCGCACCACCGGCGATGACACCCGTACCTTCAGATGCCGGCTGCATGTATACCTTTGAAGCGCCATGACGGGCCTTGATGGGGTACTGAATCGTGCCGCCGTCAAGCTCAACGCTGATCATATTTCGACGAGCGGCTTCCATTGCTTTTTGAATCGCGACTGGAACTTCACGCGCCTTGCCACGACCAAAGCCCACTCGTCCATTGCCATCGCCCACTACGGTTAGCGCTGTGAAGCTAAAGATACGGCCACCCTTCACTACCTTCGCTACACGGTTAACCTGAACCAGTTTTTCCTGCAGATCACCTTCGGTTTGCTTTCTCTGATCACTCATGATTGTGTCCGCCCTTAGAATTCCAATCCATTTTCGCGCGCCGCGTCAGCCAAGGACTTAACGCGCCCATGGTAACGAAAGCCACTGCGATCGAACGCAACCTGGGTCACACCCGCCTCTTTAGCTCGCTCGGCAATCAATTTGCCTACAGCCGCAGCTGCAGCCTGATTACCCGTAGCGCCTTCACGTAAAGACTTGTCCAAAGTGCTAGCTGCAGCTAATACTTTATCGCCCGCGCCGTTCAACACTTGAGCATATATATGACGAGGTGTGCGATGCACCGTCAACCTAACCGCTTCAGCGGTCTTCATGCGGGCGCGCGATTTACGAGCGCGACGCAAGCGAGATACTGTCTTCTCATTCATTTGCGCTTACCTACTTCTTCTTAGCGTCTTTACGACGAACATGTTCATCAGCATAACGGATACCTTTGCCCTTATAAGGCTCTGGTGGACGAAACGCTCGAATCTCAGCTGCGGCTTGGCCCACCGCCTGCTTGCAGATTCCCTTTACAACCACCTCTGTTTGCGTTGGGGTTTCCGCGCTTACACCCTCTGGCAACTCGTAGTTGACCGGGTGCGACAGACCGAGAGTCATATTAAGTACCTTGCCTTCCGCCTTGGCACGATAACCAACGCCGTTCAGGATGAGCTTCTTCTCCCAACCGGCACTCACCCCGACGACCATGTTATTAACTAACACCCGGGTCGTGCCTGCCATTGCCTTTTGTGCGTCACTCACGTAACTCACGCTCAGCTCGCTACCTTGCTGCTCAACGGTCACACCTTCAGTGAGTGCAAGTGACAAGGCGCCTTTACCACCTTTCACATTCACTTCGGTGCCGCTCAAGGTAACCTCAACGCCTGCTGGGACGTTGATCGGATATTTTGCGACTCTAGACATAGATCGAACTCTTCGCTATCAAATTAAAAAACGGTGCAGAGGACTTCGCCACCAACACCCGCCGCGCGCGCGGCGCGATCACTCATCACACCCTTGGAAGTCGACACAATGGCAACACCCAAACCGCCGCGAACTTTAGGCAACTCGTCTCGCGATGCATATTGACGCAGGCCGGGGCGACTTTTGCGGTCGATTTCCGCAATCACGGGCTTACCATTGTAGTATTTGAGGGTCAAAACCAGACGCTTCTTACCATCGAGTTCGGAGGTATCGACACCCGCGATATAGCCCTCATCAAGCAATACAGCTGCAACGGCAGCTTTCAGCTTGGAAGCAGGCATTTCGACCGCCTTTTTGCCCGCCATCTGAGCGTTTCTGATGCGGGTCAGCATATCTGCCAAAGGATCTTGCATACTCATAATCGTATCTCTCTCGTTACCAGCTAGACTTAACTAGACCGGGTACATCACCGCGCATAGCGGCTTCACGCAACTTGTTACGGCACAAACCAAACTTACGATACACACCGTGCGGACGACCAGTTACCTGGCAGCGACGCTGCTGACGCACCGGGCTCGCATTACGCGGCAGCTTCTGTAGCGCAACTTGCGCGTCCCAACGAGCCTCATCACTCGCATTGACATCAGCGATGACCGCCTTCAACTCCGCCCGCTTTCTCGCAAATTTAGCGACGGTACGTGCACGTTTCGTTTCGCGCGCTATCATGGATTTCTTGGCCATGTCGAACTACCTCTTAACCTTTAAACGGGAAATTGAACGCACGAAGTAAGGCGCGGCCCTCTTCATCTGTACGCGCTGTTGTGGTGATGGTGATATCCATGCCACGCAGCTTGTCAACTTCATCGTAGTTGATCTCAGGGAAAATAATCTGCTCAGTAACGCCCATTGCAAAGTTACCGCGACCGTCAAATGCCTTCGGCGTAATTCCACGGAAATCACGTACTCGTGGGATCGCGATGCTGATCAAACGGTCCAAAAACTCGTACATACGATCCGAACGCAGAGTCACCTTGCAACCGATCGGCCAGCCATCACGGATTTTAAAACCGGCAATAGACTTTCTTGCCTTTGTGATAATTGGCTTTTGCCCAGCAATTTTGGTCATGTCCGCTACGGCATTTTCGAGCACCTTTTTATCACCAACTGCCTCACCCACACCCATGTTGAGTGTGATCTTGGTAATACGAGGAACTTCCATAACGTTACGCAAGCCCAACTCTTCCTTCAGGGCTGGTGCGATTTCGTCACGATATTTTTTCTTTAAAGTGGCCATTCAATTCAACCTCTATTCGCAGCTACCGCTACGCGTCTATCGCTTCGCCTGTTGATTTGTAGATTCGCGTTTTCTTGCCGTCTTCGACTTTATAACCTACGCGATCCGCTTTGCTTGTTTGCGCGTTGTAAATCGCAACGTTGGAGACATGAATCGAGGCTTCCTGCTCAACGATGCCACCCTGAATACCCGCCTGTGGATTCGGCTTGGTGTGCTTTTTAACGCGGTTAATGCCAGTCACGATCAGGCGATCACTACCCACAACCTTACGTACCTTCCCGCGCTTGCCTTTGTCTTTCCCGGCTAGCACGATGACTTCGTCGTCACGCTTAATTTTCATGCTCATTCCTCGATGCCTGCCTTAGATTACTTCTGGGGCAAGCGAAATAATCTTCATAAACTTTTCACCACGCAATTCGCGGGTGACTGGCCCAAAAATTCGAGTGCCGATGGGCGCCTGCTGGTTGTTCAGCAAGACCGCCGCATTGTCATCGAACTTGATCAGCGAGCCGTCTGGTCTGCGAACGCCTTTGCGGGTGCGCACCACAACTGCCGTCATGACCTGGCCTTTCTTGACCTTCCCACGCGGGATCGCTTCCTTCACGGTAACTTTAATTAGATCGCCAACGCGAGCGTAGCGACGCTTAGAGCCACCCAACACCTTAATGCACATCACTCGACGCGCACCGCTGTTGTCAGCGACTTCTAAATATGACTGAGTTTGAATCATGCTCTACTCCGAAAGACCTGCCGGTCACATTTACGCTGAATTACAGCTCCGCTGCCTTTTCGACCACTTGCTCCAAAGTCCATGTTTTTGACTTTGACAATGGGCGACTCTCACGAACGATAACGGTATCACCGATACCACACTCATTCGCTTCATCATGCGCGTGGATCTTAGAAGATCGAGTAATGTACTTACCGTACACAGGGTGCTTCACACGCCGCTCAATCAACACCGTAATGGTTTTATCCATTTTATCGCTGACCACTTTTCCGGTAGCGGTACGAATACGTTTCTCTGTAGTGCCCATCAGCCTTCACCACCCTTCTCAGTGAGCAACGTCTTAACACGCGCGATCGCTCTCTGGTTATCCTTCAACAAATGAGTCTGCCCAAGCTGACCGGTTGCCTTCTGCATGCGCAACTTAAACTGCTCCTCACGCAAACCCAACAAAGTTTCGTTGAGCTCCTGCTCTGATTTACCTCGCAAATCGCTCGCTTTCATCACATCACCGATCGCTTAACAAATGTCGTTGCCACAGGGATCTTCGCGGCAGCCAACGTAAACGCTTCCCGCGCCAACTGCTCTGATACGCCCTGAACCTCATAGAGCACTTTGCCAGGCTGAACCTGCGCCACCCAGTACTCTACGTTACCCTTACCTTTACCTTGACGGACCTCAAGAGGCTTGCCGGTAATTGGCTTGTCGGGGAAAACCCGAATCCAAATCTTGCCGCCACGTTTAATGTGACGAGTCATTGCCCGACGCGCTGCTTCGATCTGTCGCGCCGTTATGCGACCACGACCTACCGCCTTCAAGCCAAATTCACCGAAGCTCACTTTGCTTCCGCGAAGAGCAAGGCCGCGGTTACGGCCCTTTTGCATTTTTCTAAACTTTGTACGCTTAGGTTGTAACATGAGTCCGAACCTTAATTAGCTGCTGGTTTCTTAGCGCCATCTTGAGCCACTTCCTGCCCACCGATGACCTCACCTTTGAAGATCCACACCTTCACACCAATGATTCCATAGGTGGTAGATGCCTCGTAAGTTGCGTAATCGATATCAGCACGCAGTGTGTGCAACGGCACACGGCCTTCGCGATACCACTCTGAACGCGCGATCTCCGCTCCGCCCAGACGACCGCTTACCTGAATCTTGACGCCTTCCGCACCCTGACGAAGTGCGTTCTGAACGGCACGCTTCATTGCACGACGAAACATAACGCGACGCTCAAGCTGCTGCGCTACGTTCTGAGCAACCAATTTAGCGTCCAAGTCAGGCTTGCGAATTTCTTCGATGTTGATGCTAACGGGGACACCCATACGAGCAGTCAGATCCTTGCGCAGCTTGTCAACGTCTTCGCCTTTCTTACCAATAACGATACCAGGACGCGCTGTCGAAATAGTGATACGAGCAGTCTGAGCTGGACGCTCAATCAGGATCCGGCTAACCGATGCATTGTCGAGCGCCTTCTCGATATACTGACGCACTTCTAGATCGGTGATGAGCTGACGCGCGTAGTTCTTCGAGTCCGCGTACCAAACCGAGTTATGGTCTTTAACAATGCCTAACCGAATTCCGGTAGGGTGTACTTTCTGACCCATATGGTCTCTCCTAACCTTCGCCGTCTGCAACTTTCACAGTAATGTGACAAGTGCGTTTAAAAATACGATCAGCACGACCTTTTGCTCGCGGGCGCAAGCGCTTCATAGTCATGCCCTCATCAACAAAAATAGTTGATACCTTCAACTCATCAACGTCGGCACCCTCATTGTTCTCTGCATTCGCAATCGCGGAATCGAGTACCTTCTTGACGATGTGCGCCGCCTTTTTAGGACTAAACGCTAGCACATCCAATGCTTTTTCTACGGGAAGGCCACGCACCTGATCAGCTACCAGACGTGCTTTCTGGGCCGAGATCCGCGCTCCTCGTAATTTCGCTGCCACTTCCATGGTCTTTAACCTCTCTTTAACGCGACGCTTAGCGCTTCGCCTTTTTGTCTACAATGTGCCCTTTAAACGAGCGCGTTACTGCGAACTCGCCAAGCTTGTGTCCGACCATATCTTCATTGATCAGAACAGGTACGTGCTGACGACCGTTGTGTACAGCGATCGTCAAACCCACCATATCAGGCGACACCATTGAACGACGAGACCAGGTTTTGATGGGACGTCGATCGTTACTCTCTAAAGCCACTTCTACTTTTTTCTGCAGGTGCAGGTCGATGAACGGGCCTTTTTTTAATGAACGGGGCACAATAATATCCTCTACGCTATCAACTCGGCCGCTTACTTCTTATCGCGACGACGAACAATCAATTTATCGGTGCGCTTATTAGAACGCGTCTTGTAACCCTTGGTTGGTGTACCCCATGGGCTGACCGGATGACGACCACCGGAAGTACGACCCTCACCACCACCATGCGGGTGGTCTACCGGGTTCATAGCAACACCACGGACCGTCGGACGCACACCACGCCAGCGCTTCGCACCCGCTTTACCCAACTTGCGTAGGCTATGCTCAGTGTTTGACACCTCACCAATGGTCGCACGACAATCGCTCAACACCTTACGCATCTCGCCTGAACGCAAGCGAACCGTGGCGTAGGAACCTTCCCGAGCCACCAACTGAACCGCAGCACCGGCTGAACGCGCCAGTTGAGCGCCCTTACCCGGCTTTAATTCAATCGCGTGAATAACCGAACCAACAGGAATGTTACGTATCGGCAAGCAGTTCCCTGCCTTGATCGGAGCCGATGGGCCATTTTGGACCATATCACCCGCTTTCAGACCTTTGGGAGCGAGAATGTAACGACGTTCGCCGTCCGGGAATAGGATCAAAGCAATGTGCGCCGTGCGGTTTGGATCGTATTCCAAGCGCTCCACTTTTGCGGGCATACCGTCTTTGTTTCGCTTGAAGTCGATCACACGGTAGTGCTGCTTGTGTCCACCACCAACGTGCCGCGTCGTGATACGACCGTTGTTGTTACGACCACCCGTCTTAGACTGACTTTCAATCAAAGGCTTGTAAGGCGCACCTTTATGCAGATCATGCTCCACCACGCGTACTACGTGACGACGACCAGCAGACGTAGGCTTACTCTTTAAAATTGCCATCGATATACCCCTTATTCCACCGACGCGAAGTCAATTTCTTGACCCTGCGCAATCGTGACGTATGCTTTCTTCCAAGTTGGCTTGGTCGTCAGACCAAAGCGGTTACGCTTAGTCTTGCCCTTAACACGCAGAGTGCTAACCGACTCCACATTTACCTTGAAAAACTTTTCAATTGCCGCTTTAACTTCCGATTTAGACGCATCAAGCGCAACACGAAAAACGTATTGGTTGTTCAAATCCGCCGCTATCGCCGCCTTCTCAGAAACGTGAGGCGCTCTCAACACCTGAAACAATCGCTCTTGGTTCATCCGAGCATCTCCTCAAACTTTTTGACCGCATCTACGGTTACCACAACTTTGTCGTAAGCAATCAAACTAACAGGGTCAACACTCTCAACATCACGCACATCAACCGAATGCAGATTGCGCGCCGCCAAGTACAGGTTTTCACCCACTTCAGTTCCAATGATCAGCACGTTGTCTAAACCGAACTGGCCGAGCTGAGTTACGAGCAGCTTGGTCTTAGGCGCTTCAACATCCATTGACTCAACAACCAATAAACGCTCCTGACGAGCAAGCTCTGACAGGATCGAGCGAATGGCCGCACGATACATTTTACGGTTTACTTTCTGGCTGTGATCTTGAGGCTTAGCGGCAAAAGTCACACCACCCGTTCTCCAGATAGGTGAACGAATCGTACCCGCACGAGCGCGACCCGTACCCTTCTGACGCCAAGGTTTCTTGCCGCCACCGCTCACCTCTGAGCGAGTCTTCTGCGCTCTCGTACCCTGGCGCGCACCAGCTAGATAAGCCGTTACTACCTGGTGGACAAGCGCCTCGTTGTACTCACGAGCAAACGCCACATCAGAAACAGATACCGTGCCTGCTGCTACGTTTCCGGGCTTCAAAACATTTAATTCCACGTTCAAACCCCCTACTTAAACCTTAACCGCGGGACGCACAACAACGTCTCCGCCCGGCGCACCTGGAACCGCGCCTTTGATGAGAAGCAAGTTGCGCTCAACGTCTACGCGGACCACTTCCAGACCCTGAGTAGTAGTCGCAACGTTACCCATTTGACCCGCCATTTTCTTACCCTTGAAAACGCGGCCGGGAGTTTGACACTGACCGATAGAGCCTGGCGCTCTGTGGGACAGAGAGTTACCGTGAGTGGCATCCTGCATCTTGAAATTCCAACGCTTTACGGCGCCCTGGAAACCCTTACCCTTCGAACGACCCGATACGTCGACCTTTTGACCCGCCTCAAAGCGGTCTACAGTCAACTCCACACCCACTTCCGGGGCATCTTCGCTTCCATCCAAACGGAACTCCCACAAACCCGTACCAGCCTCTACGCCAGCTTTAGCATAGTGCCCTGCAGCCGACTTATTCACTCGACTTGCTTTACGAATTCCAGTGGTTACCTGAATAGCTCGATAGCCGTCAGCATCAAGCTCTTTGATCTGAGTAACGCGGTTTGGAGATACCTCCACTACGGTTACTGGAATTGATACGCCGTCTTCGGTAAAAACACGAGTCATACCGGTTTTACGGCCGACTAAACCAATAGTCATTTTTTTAACCTCTTAGTGTACGGGGCTAACCCTCTATGGCCGCCCATTGCTGGACGTTACACGCCCATCAGTTGGAGGCTGACGGGCAGGTCTTGCTACGAATTGTCGTTAACCAAGACTAATCTGTACTTCCACACCTGCTGCTAAGTCGAGCTTCATGAGAGCGTCAACGGTTTTTTCCGTTGGCTCTACGATGTCAAGCAACCGTTTGTGAGTACGAATCTCATACTGGTCACGTGCATCTTTGTTTACGTGTGGCGAAATCAGCACAGTAAACTTCTCTTTGCGTGTCGGCAGTGGGATCGGTCCGCGAACCTGGGCCCCAGTGCGACGAGCGGTTTCAACAATCTCTTGCGTAGAAGCATCGATCAGACGGTGATCAAACGCTTTTAGGCGAATACGGATACGTTGGTTTTGCACGTGTCTAGTCTCCAAATCTAAATAACCGGGGGCCTGCGCAAGAGACCCTCGAAAAAGGAAGGCGAAGTTTAGAGATGCCGACTGATCCTGTCAAGCACGTTTATCTGTGAAAGATAAAATTATTCGTCCCCCTTGAGAACCCGTGAAAATCAAACGGTAGAGAATGGCCTGACACCACAGTCCGGGGCATTTACCGCTCGACTTAACGCAGGGTACTTGCCAGAGATGGGCGTACAGGCGCATGCTAAGCGGCGCAGGATAAGGAGAACTCTATGTATAAGGATGCATCAACCCCAAACACGCACTCACTCATCATGGGCTATTTATTGTGGATTTTTGGCTTCATGGGAGCGCACCGGTTTTATTATGGGAAGCAGGTTTCGGGCACGATCTGGTTCTTCACCCTGGGACTGTTCTTTGTCGGATGGATAATCGACCTATTCTTGATACCGAGCATGGACCGCGAGGCTGACTGGCGCTTCGAAGAGGGCCCCATCAATTACAGCCTCGCATGGATTTTCCTCACCTTCCTCGGGATTTTCGGTGTGCATCGGTTTTACATGGGCAAAATTATCACAGGTGTCATCTATCTATTTACCGGCGGCCTCTTCTTGGTCGGCTGGCTCTACGACCTCTACACCCTGAATGAGCAAATTGCCGCGGAAAATAGATCCCGTTGAGCACCCAGAACAGCGAGGGTCGCAGCCCAATTCTAGTCGCAACCCTCGGAGTCGCTCTTTTCTCATTAATGGATGGCGCAATGAAGACCCTTGCACTGGAGCTAGGGGTCTTCAGCGCCCTCCTCTGGCGCGCGGTATTCCTGGTCCCACTTGGCGCCATTCTGTACTTTCAGAGTCGACCCACACGACCCAGCACCGAAGCCATGAAATTTCATCTGGCACGGGGCGTGTTGAGCCTATTCATGGCACTACTATTCTTTTGGGGGCTCACTCAGGTTCCTATCGCTCAAGCAACGGGGCTGTCGTTCATCGCCCCCATAATTGCGTTATCGTTATCGACAGTCTTATTAAATGAACGCCCACACAAGGGTGCGTACCTCGGCGCGCTGCTCGCTCTCGCGGGGGTCTTAATTATACTGAGCGAGGAACTGAATCAAATCGATAAGGGGTCACCACTGGGCATGACCGCCGTGTTGGCATCAGCCGGACTCTATGGCTACAACTTAATACTTCAACGTCAGCAAGCCTTAGTTGCAAGCCCCCTTGAAATTAGTTTTATACAGACCTCGATTACCGCGGCGATATTGTTTGCTGCCGCCTTGTTAATTGAGGTTAAACCGCTGACTCCAACACTCGCCATATATCCAGTAACCGCGGCCGCACTCGCACTGAGCGCGCTTATCTGCTTTTCATGGGCCTACCGCAGGGCGCCCGCAAGTCGCCTTGTCAATATGGAGTACAGTGCATTTGTTTGGGCCGCTTTAATCGGTTGGATTTGGTTTAAAGAACCACTTAGCCTAGAGACCGTTTTGGGCACTATCCTAATTGTGATCGGATGTATCGCAGCAGCACGCTCTTGAAATGGGCAAAAAAAAAACCGCGCTAAAAGCGCGGCTTTCTCAATCACGTAAAAGTTACTCGATGATTTTGGCTACAACGCCCGCACCAACGGTACGACCACCTTCGCGAATCGCGAAGCGAAGACCATCTTCCATTGCAATCGGCGCAATCAAAGTCACAGTCATCTGAATGT
>JAUHWV010000038.1 GCA_030427335.1 Gammaproteobacteria bacterium
ATGGCCATGCGCGTAGGCGATTGGAAAGCCCTGTTCGCAGAGCAACGTGCAGCGCAGTTCGATGTATGGCGTGAGCCCTTCGTGCAATTGCGTATCCCCAAACTGTATCACCTGCGACGCGATCCTTTTGAACGCGCCGATGTGGATTCCAACAACTACAACGATTGGTGGAACCGCAGAGCGGGGCCTCAGCTATCGATCGCTCGGGTGGAGTTAACCCAATTCTTGATGACCTTCCAAGAATTTCCGCAGCGGCAGCGTCCGGCCTCTTTCACGGTGGATCAAGTGCTTGAGCGTTTGTTCAGCCAGAATCGGCAGTAACATCGGAACCCAGTCAAGGGCGTTGGGCTTATGACAACACCAAGGCAGGCCGTCAGTGATTTGTTGACGGCCTTATCCGATAGACTCATCGGGCAAGATCACATCGTACGAGGTCTAGTCATCGCCTTATTATGCGATGGGCACCTCTTGGTTGAAGGGCCTCCGGGAACAGGTAAAACGCGTGTCATCAAAGCGCTCGCGCAGCTTCTGGGCGCGAGCTTTGGCCGCGTGCAATTCACGCCAGATCTTTTGCCATCGGACTTAACGGGCTCGGAAATCTACACGGCGACACGTGAGCTTGAATTTCGATCGGGCCCCTTGTTTAACCAATTGATTTTGGCCGATGAAATCAACAGGGCACCAGCGCGTGTTCAGTCCGCATTACTCGAGGCCATGGAAGAGCGACAGGTTACGGTGGGTGGCTCGAGCATGGCGCTACCCAGGCCGTTCTTGGTCATGGCCACGCAGAATACGATGGATCAAGAGGGGACTTATCCGCTGCCTGAAGCTCAGCTTGATCGATTTTTTATGAAGATCGAAATTGACTACCCCAGTCGCGATGCGGATTTCATGATTTTGCGTCAGCAGCAGCAAGAAGAACTCAGTTCATCGCCTCTTACCTCTGTATTGAACTTGGATGATATCGAGGCGGCGCAGCGGCAGATTCGTGCGGTCACCTTATCGGACTCAGTCGTGCAATACATCGTAGATCTTGTTCACGCGACGCGCTTTCCCGAACGTTACAGTGAAGAGCTCGATCGTTGGATACAGACAGGGGCGAGTACCCGAGCGTCTTTAGCCTTACAACGTGCCGCGAGAGCGAGCGCTTGGCTCGCTGAGCGAGATTACGTTGAGCCGAGGGATGTTCGTGATGTGTTGGCCCCTTGTTTGATACACCGTGTGCAGCTTAGCTTCGACGCTCGGGCCGCTAAGGTGAGTTCTGAGCAATTTGTGCAAACCTTGCTCGATCATGTTGCAGCGAAGTAGCGAGCCCCATTCGGCGCGACTTTATACATCTCATGAGCGTCTGCTACGGTGTAAGGCGCAAGGTCTGGCAGCGAGCCGGTTGAAGGTCGTTCGGCCACACTCCATTCAGGCAGGTGTGAATCGATCCGCGCGTTTGGGCCGTGGAACGGAGTTTATCGAACTTCGTCCGTATTCACCCGGCGATGACATTCGCCATATGGATTGGCGCGCTACGGCGAGGAGCGACGCGTCCTGGATTAGAGCCTTCGAGTCCGATCTGAATTTTGCAGTGACCTTGGTCGTGGATCAGCGCACTGCCTTGTTCTTCGGCTCAGAGCGCTATACTAAGACACTCCTTTCCGCAGAGCTGGCTGCCATTGCTGCGTGGGATCATTTACATCTGGGCTATGCGGTTCAATTCATCTTTGTTGAAGATCATGGCCTTCGGGCATCTGATGCTTGTCGGACTGAGCGTGAGTTGGAGCGCGAGCTTGCGTTGTTGGCTCGAATACAGAACCAAGGCAAGCCATTTCAGAAAGAGGAAGTGGCGCATTCAAGCGAGGCTTTGCTGGACTATTTGGTGTCTTACGGCAGTCATCGCGACGTCTTCTTTTTCTCGACTCTTGCGGCGCCGTCGCTCCTAGATGAGAAACAACTCGCCGCCGTGGCTGATCATCATGCGCTTAAGTGGATTAATATTAGCGACCGGTTAGATTCTGATTTGCGGAACTTAAGAGGGATGCACATAGCCGATAGAAACGGCTCTCTCTCGCTCGATGATCTTGGGGTATCGGCATTAACCCGCTATCGACAAGCGGTGCTCGAACAGGCACGTGATTTTGAAACAAGTTGCAAACACACAGCTACCTTATGTTATGCGGTCAGTAGCGGTACATCTGCGCATAATGCCTACAGCGCCAATAGGGGGTTTGGTCGGTTCGAGGGGGAGCCCTGATGCTTCCTTCTAACCCTGCATTGGAGCCGTTCTACGAGCCCGAGATCAATGTGGCGGTCAGTCTATTACCCGCTACCTGGTTCTGGGGATTAGTAGCGGTTTTTATTTGCTATCGAGTCGCAGTCAAGCTGGCTCTCGCCATACAGGCGTGGTGGGCACAACGGTACCGGCGTGAGGCGCTCGCACGGCTTGAGATCATTGTGCATGAATCGAAACCCGACGCTGTGGTGCGAGCTCACGAATTGCTCAAAATCGTCGCCATATACGTATTGGGGCGAAGTCGCGTTTCGAGTGTCTCCGAGCAGGACTGGTATGTTTTTTTGGATACGTTTACTCCGGCTGAGACATTCAACCAGGAACTCAGTGCACACGTTCATGCTTTGCTCTATCAAGATCGCGCTATGAATCCCTCGCGCGTTTCTGAGTACTTAATTGCCTGCCGGAACTGGATTCAGACGCATGAGGTGCAACGTGAGCCCTCTTGAACTGCTTGCGCCATGGTGGTTGTTGCTCGCTCTCAGCCCTATTGTTTGGCGCTTCACACCGAACTGGCGTTTACGGAAGGGGTTTTTGTGGTACCCGAGCACCACGATTTTGAAATATAAAATAGAGCCCGCTACCAGCGCTGTAATGGATGAGCAAGCAGCGGTCAGGGCTTTACGATGGCTGTTTGCGCTCTCTATGGCGTGTTATTTTGCGACTCCCGTCTGGAGAGAGAAATACCTTATCGAATTGGGATCGGGCCGTGACATTCATGTCATTGTCGATACGTCTGCGTCGATGCAAACGGCTGACTTTACCGGGGGCGACGGCCCCGAACGACGAATTGATGCCCTGAAATCGAGCTTAAGCTCTTTGTTGACGGAGCGATCAGGTGATCGTTTGGGCTTGATTGCCTTTGGAGAGTCGGCCTTTGTATTAACCGGGGTAACGGAGAACTTCAGTCTCTGGGCGCAAATGACGCGTGAACTGGATACGGGTTTTGCCGGAGAGGGTACCAATCTCGGTGATGCGGTTGGCTACGCGGCGGCGCTGCTAATGGAGGACGCAGCGGAACAACGAATCTTGCTCGTCGTAACCGACGGGAATGATACGGGAAGTGCTCTACCGCCTATGGAGGCCGCTCGTTTGGCAGCGGCACTCAATGTGCGTCTCTATCTGATCGCGGTTGGAACGGGTGAAACGCGAAGCCGTGATCCACTGGACATTGAACTGCTCCAATCGATGGCCGAGATTACATCTGGCCGGTTCTATCAGGTTCGTGAGTCCCGTGAATTTGCATCAGTCTGGAGCGACTTATCGGCAGCGGAACCCATCCAGATAAGACAGGAGGAGCGCATCAAGACGATCTCTTTGTCCTGGATTCCTTTACTGTGCTCGCTGCTTTTGTTACTTGGCATGTCGTTTGTTGCGCGCAGGGCCGATCAACGTCGAGGTATGCTTAAGTGATTTGGTTTGAACGTGCTTTCATACTGATCTTGCTCGCGCCTCTGGCACTCAGCTGGTGGTATTTGAGGAAGCCAGCCAGAGCGCATAAACAGTTCTTAGCTGGGTTTCCCCAAGCGCTTCGTGAAGCCTTCGTGAGAGAGCCTCATAAACTGAGCGGCCACTTTGCTAGGGGGCTGTATTTGGCTTTGGGGTGTCTGCTGGTATTCGCTCTGGCTGAACCCCGTTTGGCGACGCCGGAGACTCGTGGCGATCGTGATCTGACCTGGATTTTGGCGCTTGATCTGAGCGACGCCAGTGTCGCATCGCCGGATGACCTACTCGCCCTGAAAGTAACAGCGCGATCTATGCTCGATGAGTCTGCCGGCTCTTCAGTGGCACTTCTGGCCTTTTCCGGGAGTGCGCATTGGGTGCTGCCACCAACACGAGATAGGGCCCTTTTGTCCCGTTTTTTGGAGGCATTGGACCCCTCGCTTATGCCTCTAAGTGGTCGAGATCTGGGGGCTTTGGCTGAGACCTTGGTTGGACATTCGAGTTTCAAAGGCGACATTCCTGTGGTGGTATTGACTAAGACGTCGGTTCTAAAACGAGAGCCTGAAACTGGTGCCGTTTTAACCCAGAGAGGCGCTCGCCCATTGTTGAAGGCTTTCGATGGATATGAGAGCGGTTCTCTTGCACTTGATCTAGCGCGACAATCGAGTTCAAGTGGCGATGATGTGATAGGAATGGCGTTGGAGCGCTATCTCGTTGCGGCTGCCCTCATTTTATCTTTTGTTTTGTGGCGCACAAACGTCTCGCGTGCTCTCGTATCGAGCGTGTTTGTGTTTGTTGTTCTAGCGCCGTTTCCTTCCCACATTCAGGCTCAGCCCGTGGGCGGATGGGCTGGCGAGGAATCTGATGCCGGCAGGTATACTAGCGAACGAGAACAAGCTAAAAGTGAGTCGAAAACGCTCCATGATAGCCTGTTAGGTGTTTTCTTGACCCCGGATCAACGTGGTTTACTCTGGCTGAATATGGGCAACCCAGAGCGCGCCGCGAGGTCGTTTGACACGCCGATTTATCAGGCTTGGGCGCACTACATGGCGGGCGATTTTCGCATGGCGGCTCAGGCTGCGCAGCGCGACAGGAGTGTTCAAGCACGGTTTCTTGAGGCTAACGCGTGGGCTCACGGCGCGTCGTACGGGCGGGCCCTGCGCGTTTACGACGAGATACTGTCAATTGAGCCTGATCATCTTCAGGCCGCTCATAATCGTGAGCAGGTGTGGAATTTGGTTAAAGCAGCGGCTGAGCAGGGCGAGTCGCAGTTACCCGATACGGGCGAAATCGTGCGGCTAGAATCGGATCAATCAGATGATGCTTCTACGACAAAATCCGATGAAGTAGCGATCGTAATGACCTTGCAGGCCGCTCGCCTTCTATCTGATCCGGAGGCGCTCCGTCGCTGGCGAGCGCAAGTTGAAGCGGATCCCAAACGTTTCCTCGCTAACCGCTTTTCGTCGGAGGCGCGCAGGAATGCGGCACAGGCCTCTCAGCAAGAGGAGCAGTCGGATGCGCGCTAGTGCCTCTATTTTTCGTGCTGAGGTAGCGATTTTGGTATTTCGAGTGTCCGCGCTCTTCGCTCTGATAACGGCGCTGACAATCCCATTACTTCTAGTGGCGTCTCAAACGCGGGCCAATGAGAACGGGGCAACAGCACTGAGCTTGGATCCGGCCGTGATAAGCGACGCCGTAATGGGTTCGACTGATAACGATCAGGCACAGACAGCGCGACAGCCGGTTTCTGCGGCAAGCGTGCGTGTGATTCAAAAGCCCCCGTATGTTCCCTTGCAGTTGGTTACCATCGAAGTCGCGCTAGAGACTCGTGCACTGGTGGTGGGTGCGATGGACATCAAATACCCAAATCTAGACGGGGCGACTTGGATTGAAGCCAGTCGAGCGATCATTAACGGCGCTCGACAAGAGCGCGGAGAAAGGCTCACGGTGTTAAGCGCGATGATCGGGCTTTTTTTGCGAGAAAGTGGCATGGTCGAAATTCCCGCCTTGGACTTGACGGTGCCCGTATTGGAAGAGGGGGTTCGGCGTGAGCTTAGGGCGAGAACGGCGTCGCTGTCCATCGATGTCACCTTACCTGCCGTGCTCACCGATATTACTTACGTACCAGCGTCTTCCATTCGAATGACCTCAAAACTCGTTAATTCTCCTGCTGAGGTCGCGCTAGGGCAAATTGTGGAACAACAAGTTTTGATTGAGGCTGAGGGGGTGTTATCCGTCACCTTCCCGGATTGGACCGTACCCATTAGCGAGGGTTTAAAGTCGCAAATTTTACCTCCCAGAGCCGATTTGTCTGCCTCTCGAGGTATTCTGACGACCACTCTCGACTTTCGTGCTCGGCATGTAGTCGAGCAGGCAGGCGCATACTCGATTGCCTCCTATGGTGTTAACTGGTGGGATACCGAAAACCACCTATTAAAGCGGATTGAGCCTGTGCCCATTGAATTTAATGCTCTGGATTCGAGCTCTGACTCGAAGAGTGCGATAGGTAGCTTTGAGCTAATCGCATTGGTATTCGGGTTCTTACTTTTGGTCTTTGGGCTCTGGCACCTTGGCTTGCAATGTAAGAGAATCTGGCAACAGCTGAGGCAGCCGGTTTTGGATGAAAGGCTCAACCCTTAACCCACACGGCGTGTTCTGACGAGGCGCCTGAAAGAAGCTGGTTCTGCCAGTTATGCCGAGTCTGCCGAGTCTGCCGAGTCTGCCGAGTCTGCCGAGTCTCAGTGCGTTGCCAGATACCCTTTGGTGGCGACCCACAAGAACGAGTGATATTAACGAGAATAAAAAGGACCTTTTATGAATCATTCACCGATACTTGCCCCCATCGCCGTGCTGGTCGCCTGGACAATGGTTATGTGGGCCTGGACGCTCGTGACTCGAGTTACCGCATTGCGTAAAGCAGGCGTCGATTTGTCTACGGCGGCACCCGGTGGGCGTGGCCAAGATCTAGAAGCGGTGCTCGACCCCAAAGTGATGTGGAAAGCCCACAACTATAACCATTTGATGGAACAGCCGACGGTGTTCTACGCTATTGCCTTTGTTTTGGCTTTGACTGGCTGGGGAGACGGATTGAACGCGCAACTGGCCTGGGGATATGTGATTCTTCGTATACTTCACAGTCTTTGGCAGGCGACCGTAAACACCATTCCTGTGCGATTTTTGTTGTTTATTTTATCGAGCTTGTGTTTGGTCGCTTTAACGGTGCACGCGCTCATGGCGGTATTTTAAGTTAAGGATTTTTTATGTCGACGAAACACTTAGTTCACCCCTCACTCGAAGTTATGACGCTTCCCGAAATGGTTTTTGATCTGAGCACGGACGTGCTGCAAGAATTGCGTGATCAGCGCATGGCACCGATAGGTCTGGAGCTCGTTGCCGACCTGCCCGTAGCCAAAACCGAACACACTACTAGGTTGGCGGATGGTCACGAGCTTCGATTGGTCATGTATCGGCCGGTTGATCGAGCGGAGGACACGCTTGCTGTGGTTTATCACATCCACGGTGGTGGTATGGTTATGGGCACGCCAGAGATGATGGAAGTTCGTAACAAATTACTGGTGGACAAGCTGGGTATTGCGGTCGTTTCTGTTGATTACCGTTTGGCTCCTGAGTACGCCCACCCAATACCCGTTGAAGATTGCTACGCTGGTTTGATGTGGCTGATTGAGCATGCGCAAGAGCTTAGAGTGGATCCTGAGCGAGTAGTGAGCATGGGCGAGAGCGCAGGGGGTGGCTTGGCAGCGGCTTTGTCCCTTCTACTTCGTGACCGAGGACAAAATCCACTGAAGCATCAGTATCTAATCTATCCGATGTTGGATGATCGTACAGGATCGACTGTTGAACCCGCCGCTACAACGGGTGAATTTATTTGGACTCGGGCCTCGAATCGTTTCGGCTGGGGGGCACTACTTGGTCATGAGCCTGGCGGAGAGGGCGTATCGTGTTATGCCGCTCCCGCTAGGGCTGAGGATGTTTCAAACTTGCCACCGACCTTTATGTATACGGGTGCACTTGATTTGTTTATGGAGGAAGATCTTGAGTTTGCAAAGCGTCTCATGAGCGCAGGTGTGCCCACCGAGCTTCACGTATATCAAGGTGCCATTCACGGTTTTGAGATGATCATTGGCGGGCCACTCTCGGAGCAGTCTTCGGCTGATCTGATACGTTCTTTGACGCTTACACTGTCTTGATTTGACCGCTATTCGTCTTTAAATGACCGGCTTCGTGGCTTGTCCATGTGCCGGTCGAGCGTATAGTGAAAGTCAGTAAAACAATAAAAACAGGATATCACTATGAACGCGCCTATCCCTGAGCTCGACAAGCTGGATGTCAGCGATCCTCGTTTGTATCAAACGGATACGTGGCAGCCTCTCTTTGCACGTTTGCGCGACGAAGATCCAGTGCACTACTGTGCGAGTAGCCCGTTTGGACCTTATTGGTCGATAACGCGTTACGAGGATATCGTCGCAATTGATTCGGATCACAAGCGATTCTCATCGGAGCCTACTATCGTTATTGGTGATGTGGGTGAGGATTTGCCCATCCGGAATTTCATCTCCATGGATCAGCCTACGCACGATGTGCAGCGTCAAGCGGTACAGCCGGTAGTTGCGCCCAGAAACCTTGCTGACTTTGAGTCTTTGATTCGGTCTCGTGTGGCAGAAGTCTTAGATGGGCTGCCCGAGAACGAGCCTTTTAACTGGGTGGAGCGAGTCAGTATTGACCTGACAACGAAGATGTTGGCTACCATCTTTGGATTCCCTTATGAGGACCGAAATTTACTGCCTTATTGGTCCGATTTAGGAACGGGGACCCCAGAGATAGCGGGTGGCGCATTTACGGATGAAGAGCGCCTCGAGGGGTTGACCGCCTGCCTAGAGTATTTCACGCGCCTGTGGCACGAGCGCGACGAGAATGCCGGTTCGTTCGATTTGATCTCGCTCATGAAGCGAGATCCAAATACTGCGGACATGATAGATGATCCGATGCTGTATTTGGGGAACTTACTTCTGCTCATCGTGGGCGGAAACGACACCACGCGCAACTCGATGAGTGGCGGTGTGTATGCGCTCAATAAGTTCCCAGAGGAGTTTGCCAAGCTCAAGGCAAACCCAGAGCTGATCCCCAACATGGTATCCGAGATCATTCGCTGGCAGACCCCGCTGATGCATATGCGCCGCACCGCTAAATGCGATGTGGAATTCCGCGGTAAACAGATAAAAGCGGGCGATAAAGTTGTGATGTGGTACTTATCAGGGAATCACGATGAAAGAATGATCGAAGACCCTTATACGCTCAAAATTGATCGAGACAATGCGCGTCGGCATATGTCTTTTGGTTTTGGTATACATCGCTGCATGGGGAATCGGCTGGGCGAGATGCAGTTGCGTATTTTGTGGGAAGAAATCTTAAAGCGCTTCAGTGACGTCAAGGTTTTACAGGAACCCGAACGGGTGCAATCCAACTTTGTTCGCGGGTACAGTGAACTCATGGTTCAGGTGACAAGACTCTAGCGAGTCCAAGGCCCTTTTTGCGACGCCTCTCACTCCTTTGGTAGGCGTCTATTTTCTTCCACTGAACGCACTCACGTGCTAACCTGCAAACATTCGAAAATAATAATATGCAGGGAAAGTCTATGAAAACCGTTCTTTTTTTTCGCGCATTAAGCGTCGCGCTGTGCTTATCTTTTGTGCCCTCCGTCTTGGCTGCGGAGCGTTTGAAGCCTTTTGTTTTGGCCTCTGTGGTTGAAGCGAGCCTCGATCAAGCGGTTACTGACGTGCGTACCCAGCTTGATGAGAATAGTTTTGAAATTCTGGGCGAGTATCGTCCTTATGAGGGTGCCGCTGTCGTCATTGCAACGAATGATGAATTGAAGTCCGTATCCCAAGAAGATCGCCTTGCTGGTTTTGCCTCTACCATACGCGTGGGTTTCAGCGAGACGGATCAGGGCGTGCAGATAAGTTATTTAAATCCAGAGTATCTGGCCGCAGCATATCGGCTCGAGTCAGATCTAGCCGCAACTCGGGCCGCGCTAGAGGCTGGCTTGGGAGCTCAGGAAGTCTATGGCTCAAGTAAAGGTCTAACCGAGAAAAAGCTACGCAAGTATCACTACACCTTCGGCATGGAGTATTTTGACGACCCCTACAAGCTGGCGTCGTATGAGTCACAAGAAGCCGCCATCGCGGCGGTTGAGGCCGGTTTGGCAGCCAACACGCAAGGGGTTGGCCATCTTTATCGTTTGGATTTGCCGCGCGAGAACGCGAGCGTCTTTGGCGTTTCAATGGGGCCGGGGGTAGAAGCCGATCAATACCGTGATGATGCCTTCCAAATGTCGATAGTGGATTTTGGCGATATTAAATCGACCGCTTACTTGCCCTACCAAATACTGGTCGTAGATGGCGAGGTCTTGGCACTACACATGCGCTTTCGAATGGCGGTACACTTCCCAGATCTAAGCATGATGGGCAAGCACAGCTTTATGACACTGATGCCGAGCCCCAAAGCCATCGAAAAGGCGCTCAAGGGAGCCGTAGCAGGGGAGTAAAGTCGTTTGGTGACGCACGTAAATTTCTGTAAGAACTGTGCGTCCCCTCTGTCTGGCCCGTATTGTTCGCAATGCGGGCAGAAAGACCCTCATGCACGACCGTCACTTAGGCATTTTCTAGGCGAGTTTGTCGAAGCTTTGACGCAGGCAGACTCGCGTTTGTGGCGCACTCTGTGGATGCTCTTGCGATACCCTGGTGAGCTCGCCAAGCGTTACCGCGATGGTGAGCGCGCCCGATTCTTGCCCCCTATCCGGACTTATCTGCTGATCAGTTTTGGTTTTTTCGTGCTGCTATCCATTGATAATCGGTTCAATGAAAGGCCGATCGAACCTTTGATTAGCGTCGAGGAAAAAGAGGTAGAACGCGAGGATAAACCCTGCGACATTACCTACAGCGGCCCGTATGGTGATGTTTTACTGCCCAAAATGGAGCTGGCATGTGAACGAGCTTTGCGGGATGGTGGGCAATCGCTGTCAGAGCGGTTCAATGCGAACTTGCCGAGCGCCATGTTTGTGCTTATGCCTCTATTTTCAGGGGTGATCGCGTTATTTTATTGGCGCCCGCGACGCTATTTCGTTGATCACCTAACGCTCCAAATTTTGAACCACAGTGCCCTTTTCTTGGCGGCGGCGTTGATTCAGCTGTTGCAGTGGCTAGCGCCCGCCAGTCTTCGCGGAATAATGGATTTACTACTGGTACCTTACGCATTCATCTATTGTGCGCGCAGCCTCTTTGTATTCTATGGGCAATCACGTTGGCTCAGTCTGGCCAAATTCACGGTCTTAATGTTTGTCTATTTCTTATTGGTCGGCTTTGTCATGTTCTTTACTGGCATTGCATCGATACTGTGAGACCGACGGGCAGGTTCATTGCGGCGAAGTGGAACTCTGCTAGACTTCAAGTCATTAAAAATAAGGAGATAACGAATGAGTAGTGAAGGCTCTATTTCAACGGAGGTTCGCGGCAAGGTCTTTTTGATTGGGTTGAATCGGCCCGAAAAGTACAACGCGTATACGCCTACGATGGCGAAACAACTGGTTGAGGCGTTCACGCGCCTAGACGAAGATGACGACCTTTGGGTTGGTTTAATTCACGCCCACGGAGATCAATTTACGGGTGGGTTGGATTTACCGAAGTGGACGGAGGCCATGGGAGAACACTCGGGCGTCAGTCGGCCGAGTCAGGGTTGTGACCCCGTTGCGCTGGGTAGAGCCTGCAAAAAACCCATCATCACGGCCGTTAAGGGTATCACCTACACCTTTGGTATTGAGTTGGCCTTGGCTGGTGATATCGTGATCGCCGCCGATAATTGTCGTTTCTCGCAGCTGGAACCCGCCAGAGGGATTCATGCAACGGGAGGGGCCACATTCCGCTTCGTGGAGCGGGCAGGGTGGGGAAATGCCATGTATCACCTGCTCACCAGCGATATTTTTGATTCCAAAGAGGCCCTTCGCATCGGTTTGGTGCAAGAAGTTGTGCCTTTAGGGCAAGAGTTTGATCGCGCGTTGGAATTAGCTCAGCATATCGCTACCACTCAGGCTCCGCTCGCAATTCAGGCGACCAAAGCCTCAGCGCGGCGCTACTTAAACGAGGGGGTAGAAGCTTGTGTTGAGGCATTGGATTCAGTGCAGGCGGATTTGATGAAGTCAGAGGATGCCAAAGAGGGTGTCTTGTCCTTCGTTGAACGTCGACAGGCTCAATTTAAGGGTAAGTAAGGCCCAGACGCACCCCTTAGTGAAACTTGGTTTGGCTGGCCCCTACTTCAATTGCCTAGGTTGTCCAGCCACCCGCCAGCGGAATGATTTGGCCGACCACATGTTTGACGTCGGGATCGGCCAGGTAGGCCGCGAGTTTGGCTGTTTCGAGGCCAGAGCCGACTTTCTTGGTAGGCACCTGCGTGTTCAATACCTCGATAAAACGCTGGTCTTGCATTAAATCAGGCGGGTAGTAGGTATCGTTCTCAATGTAATTCTGACCGATACCATTTACTTGTACCCCAAATTTGGCGAGTTCTAAGCCAACCCCTTTGATAAAGGCATTTTGCGCGCCGCGTGCCGCACAGTAAGCGGATGCAAAGGGTATCCCTCTAAGAGGTGCAGCGGATGTCACCGCGACGATCTTGCCGTAACCACGCTCTTTCATAGCGCGGCTGACGAAGCGAACGATGCGCATCAGAGGGTGGACTAGGTGATCGAATAGATTATCCCAGTCGGCATCCTCGATATCTTCTACGGGCCCTTTACGGGGTGGTTCAGCAAGATTAGCAATCACGATGTCCGGAATTTCGCGCAGTTGGGATTGTAGGTAGGCGTCGGTGTAGAGGCGATCTGTATCGCGAGTAACAACAGCGCCTAATCGTTCCAACTCCGCTGCGACAGCTGGCCCCATATAGCGATCAGCCGAGGATACCCAGACGGTCTTTCCATTGAATGTGGTCATGCCGAGTCCTTTAAGTCAGAGTGGCTTTGATTGTGACGTCAAGGTGGATTGGAGGCAAGCTGACTGAATTCATATGCGATTGCCGGAGCGTTTGGGTTGCGGCAGGCTAATGCGATTGCCAGAACGTTTCGGTTGCTGCAGGCTAATTCTATTAGTGCATGGTTGAAGGGTGTGTTATCCCACTGGGTAGAACCTGCAAGGGGTGGATTGTGCTTCTCCGCGGGTTTGGTAGACTCAGATCATCCCTATGGAGATCCCTGTATGTCAAAGTCTCGATTTATTCTATCTAGCGCACTCGCGCTTACCGTATCGTGCTCCTCGTTTGCTACAGAATTCAGTCGAATTCCGTTTTACGAGCATCTGCATGCTAACCCTGAACTCTCTTTTCAGGAGAAAGAGACGGCGGCCTTGTTGGCTGAGACTTGGCGAAAGGCTGGTTTTGACGTGACCGAGGGGCTCGGCGGTCATGGCGTTGTCGGGATTCTTAAAAACGGCGACGGTCCCATGGTAATGCTGCGTATGGATACCGATGCGTTACCCGTTAAAGAGCAGACTGGGTTGGCGTATGCGAGCCAACAGCGCGCTCTCGAGCAGACAGGTCAAGAGGTGGATGTGATGCACGCGTGTGGGCACGATGTTCATATGACCGTGGGCACGGAAACAGCGCTGAACTTGGCGGCGCGAACCTCTGAGTGGCAAGGGACCTTGATGGTCATTGCCCAGCCCGCGGAAGAGCGCGGAGCGGGAGCGAAGGCAATGCTTGAAGAGGGGTTGTTCGAACGATTTGGTGTGCCTGATTACAATTTGTCATTGCATACTCTGGCGACTCTGCCAGCCGGTCAGATTGGATTCGTTCCAGGCTGGATGATGGCGAACGTAGATTCAGTCGATATTCATCTAAAGGGTGTGGGTGGGCACGGTGCTTATCCGCATAACGCTAAAGATCCGATTGTGCTGGCCGCCTCTATTATTATGGATCTTCAGACCTTGGTCTCCAGAGAAATTCACCCCGTTGAACCAGGCGTCGTCACGGTGGGTTCAATCCATGCCGGTACGAAGCACAATATCATCCCCGATTCAGCAAACTTGCAGCTAACCGTGCGCTCGTACTCCGACGCTACGCGAGATACCTTACTGCAGGGCATCGAGCGTATCGCTACCAAAAATGCCGAGGCGATGGGCTTTGGCCCCGAACTCATGCCAGTGGTCGAAGTAAAAGACGAATACACTCCCGCGCTGTGGAACGATCCGGCTCTAGTTGAGCGAGGTGTTGGTGTTATGAAGCGCACCATCGGTGAAGCGAATGTGATCGAGGTAAGCAAGGAAATGGGTGGTGAGGACTTCGCGCGCTACGGGCGCACGGAACACAAAATCCCCAGTTTCATGATTCGCCTTGGTGTTGTTCCGCAGGCTAAATGGGATGCTTATCAGCGAGGAGAAGCTGCCTTGCCTTCGCTGCATTCGCCGTTTTTTGCGCCGGATCCCGACAAATCGATCGATACTGGAGTTAAAGCTTTAACCGCGATGGCTCTGGATTTGTTATCCATAGGCAGCCAGTAGCGACGATAATTTAGTGATGCTTCATCACTAGCAATTGCTAGGGTTGTGTGTCGCCAAACTTGAAGAGCTTAAAGAACTCGTATGAGGGGTCAGTCGGTCCCGGTTTGCCAATCCGCGCACCATGCACAACACTCTCGTCGAGAGTCGATATGGCCGGATTATGAAAGTTGGCCCAATCCGCAACAATAGCCCGATGCGAAAATTTCCAAATGCCACCGCGTTTCTCGTATTTGTCGAAGTATCGCCCTCCAATAAGAAGATCAACTGGGCCTTCTTCCGTGTCTATTTTGTGGAACGCGATTAGGTAAACTTCACCTTCGGCGTAATCTCCGTCTAGCTTTAGATTGATTGTGGTGACGTTATGGTGAAGTCCAAGCATGGGAATCTGGATGTTGGGTAACTCATCAATGAAGCCCATGGCTGGGCCTGTGTAGAAGTCACCGTGTTCGTCTATGGCGTCTTCGTGGTAAAGGGATCGCATCTTCTCGTTGTCGCGGCGATCCGCCGCATTACAGTAGGCATAGATAAGTTCATAAATAGCCTGTTTATCAAGGAGTGCTTCGAGGCGTGGATCAAGCGTAGACATTATTGTCCCCCTAACAAATTGTCATACGCGAATCGTAGCATGAAGTACAGGCTGGCGGTGAATTCGCCGGTTTATGTGCAGAGTAGCGTGTTGGGTCCGAACGCATTCCGACCCCGAGTTAGACAGATAAATATCCGAAGACGTGAGCCGGTTTTGTTTAGTGTGAGGGTTTGGCTCTACATTATTAACGGGGGACACCGGCATTCATTAAAATGATTTTGCGAAGTCAGATTAATGGAGAACACCGATGTCCCACGCAGGAAGGATTATAGGCATACCTGGCCTAGAAGTGACAAGGGTAAAACGCAAACGACGCATTGATGTCTGGGCGAGACCCTCAAAACGGCAGTCCTGTTGCCGATACTGTGATAGCCCTTCAATTCGAATTAAAGCGACGTACAAACGAAGCGTGAAGCACACGCGCAGTGGCAACCAGGTGATGATCCTTCATTTGAAGGTACCGAAGTATCACTGCCAACACTGTGGACGCTATTTTAGGCACACCTTTATCGGATTGAAGCCGCGATACCGGTCCACTGAGAACTTCCGAATGGAGGTCTTTGAGACCCACCACGGTGGTGTAACGCAGCGCAAACTATCGCGAACCCATCACATCAGTCACGCTACGGTAGAGCGCTGGTATCGAGATCACCTACAGATCAAACACAAGGAACAGGACAGGCAAAGATGCCCCCGCGTGCTGGGTATAGACGAGCACTTCTTTACGCGTAAGAAGGGCTATGCAACGACCTTTGTGGACCTTAAAAACCACCACGTATTCGACGTTAAGTTGGGGCGCTCAGAACTCAGTCTCGCGCCTTATTTAAAGGGTTTGAGCGGCAAAGAACAGGTCCAGATTATTGTGATGGACCTATCGACGACCTACCGCAATATCGCCAAACAGTACTTCCCTAGTGCGACCATCGTAGCCGACCGGTTCCATGTCGTTAGACTCATCAATCAGCATTTCTTAAAGCTATGGCAACAACATGATCCTGAGGGAAGAAAGAATCGAGGTTTGATCAGTCTGATGCGCCGTCACGAGTGGCATTTACAGGATCCACAGCATGCTAAGCTCATGAACTATTTAGGAGCCTATCCGGTGCTTCGAGAGTTGTATGACGCCAAACAGCGCTTAATCCGTTTTATGCTGCTCAGAACCGTGACGCGTCAGCGGGCTCAGAAGCAATTACCTCGACTGCTACGCCTGCTTAAGCAACTCGATCTGAGTCCCCTTAGAGCACTGGCAAAAACCTTGAGGAGCTGGCTCGAAGCCATTGTTGCTATGTGGCGATTCAGCAAAACCAACGGCATCACTGAGGGCTTTCACACCAAGATGGAAATGATCTCAAGGCGAGCTTATGGATTTAGAAATTTTGAAAATTATCGGTTAAGGGTACTGACCCACTGCGGGTGGGACGGTATTATCAATCGAGTGGCGATGAATGCCATCCCCCGTTAACTGCGTAGAGCCAATATGGCTAGTCAGCTTCATGGATTATGACTTAGGATTCTTTGATGAGGAGCAGGTGCGGCTAGAGCCAGCACCTAATCCTTTTGA
>JAUHWV010000239.1 GCA_030427335.1 Gammaproteobacteria bacterium
AAATGGGTATGGTTAACCGCATTTCAACTCGTGAAACGCTGGCTGAAGACGTGAAAGCCTTGGCTCAAAAAGTGGGGGCAATGCCAAGGCTTGGCCTCGCGTTAACCAAGCAGGCGATAAACCACATTGAAGATCTGCAGGGCAAGCGGACCGGTATGGACGCGGTATTTGCTTGGCACCACTTTACCCACGCACACAACGATTTGGTTTCCGGTGACAAATTAGGCGGCTTCGACGCTAAGTCGATGGCGCGCGAAAACAAGAAAGACTAGAACGAGGCCCTTGGGGATGGATTTACTGTATACGCCCAGTCAGAACCAGTTTAGAGAAGAGGTTCGAGCGTGGCTGGGGGCACATGTGCCTGCACAAAAATTAAAATCCTTTGATACAGCGGAAGGTTTTGAGCAGCACCGTCAGTGGGAAAAAACATTAGCGGCTGGCAATTGGGGCATGGTGACTTGGCCCAAAGAGTACGGCGGTCGCGGTTGCGATTTAATCGAATGGCTGATCTTCGAAGAAGAGTACTATCGCGCCGGCGCGCCTTTACGTGTGAATCAAAACGGGATCTTTTTGCTCGGCCCGACCCTGATGGAGTACGGAACAGCAGAGCAGAAAGCCCGTTTTATTAGTGCGATGGCCAGTGGCGAAGAGATCTGGGCTCAAGCGTGGTCGGAGCCGAACGCGGGTTCTGACATGGCGGCGATCCGCACCCGAGCGGACAGAGACGGCAACGAATTTGTTATCAACGGGCAGAAAATCTGGTCGACACGTGCTGTCTTTGCTGACTATGCCTTTGGTCTGTTTCGCACGGATCCTGATTCGTCTCGACACAAGGGTTTGTCGTTTATTTTGGTGCCCCTTGATGCGCCTGGTGTGACTGTAAGACCAATCGAGCAGCTTAACGGCTTACCAGGATTTGCTGAGATTTTCTTCGACAATGTTCGGGTCTCTGATTTTAATTTGCTGGGCGGGGAAGGTGAAGGTTGGAATATCGCCATGGCGACCGCCGGCTTCGAGCGCGGTTTGATGTTGCGTTCGCCCGCTCGCTTCCAGCAGGCATCGCGCAGATTAGTAGAGCTGTATCGCAAGCGGCGTAACGACATTCTTGATCTCTCGATCGAGGATTCCGTGGTGCGCTGCTACATGGATGCAGAAGCCTATGCGCTGTCGACGTATCAAACGGCCTCGCGCTTAGTTGCGGGTGGTCACATTGGCGCAGAGTCATCTTGCAACAAGATTTTCTGGTCGGAACTCGATATTCGTATCCACGAAACCGCGCTTAGTCTTTTGGGTGCGCGAGCAGAAATTGAGCCAGAGACCGCGGAAGACGATGCCGAGCTTGGCAGCTGGCTGGATGGTTTCTTGTTTTCGCAATCGGGCCCGATTTATGCCGGCACCAATGAAATTCAACGCAACATCATTGCTGAGCGCATGCTCGGTATGCCGCGAAAGTAGGTGAGATAGGTTATGGATTTTACGTTTACTGAAGATCAGCTCGCGTTTCGCGACACCGTACAATCGATGCTAGACAACGAAGTGACCACGCCGTCTATCCGAGCGCGCTGGGAATCGGAGTCTGGTGAAAGCGAGGCCATGCTAAATACCCTGAATGAAATGGGTATGAATGCACTGCTCGTACCGGAGTCCTGTGGTGGTTTGGGTATGAGCTTAGTCGATTTCGTGTTGCTCGCTGAAGCCTGCGGTAAGGCAGCGCTGCCAGAGACCGTTGTTGAGGATAACGTGGTCGCGGTCGGGCTGTTGAGTGATTTGCTCGAAGCGGGTGTGAATTCGACGCAAGTGGAACAATTATTGGGCAGCATCGCAGAGGGCTCGGCCAGAGTCGGCTGCACTCACATGATCAACCCTTACTCAAACTTCGCGCATCGCAAAGATTTTATGCTGTTGGCCAACGGCAATGACATTCATTTGGTTCCTTCAAGTGAACTGACCTTCACTGCGATGAAGAGCGTCGACCCCAGCCGACGGTTGCAAAAAATCGACTGGTCACCTTCACGCAAAACACGCGTAGCCGATGGTGAATTGGGCGCGGGCCTTTTACGAGCGACGATCAACCGTGGCGCGCTTGCGGCCTCGGCTCAGCTGCTCGGTTTGGCTCAAGCAATGGTGCAGCAGGCAGTCGACTATGCCAGCACCCGTGAGCAGTTCGGCAAGGCCATCGGTACTAATCAGGCCGTGAAACATTTGATGGCGGATTGTGCCGTTCAGATCGAATTTGCGCGCCCTGCCGTCTACCGAGCAGCCTACACGGTAAGTGTGGCGCCGCAGCGTGCTGATTGGGCGGTCAGTCACGCTAAAACCGCTGCTGGCAGCGCGGCTGAACTCACCGCACGCAACGCGACGCAAGTACATGGTGCGATGGGCTACACCTGGGAGTGCGACCTGCACATTTGGGTAAAACGCGCCTGGGCACTTGCGCGCGAATGGGGCGATGCCGGGTTTCACAAGAATCGTATCCACGAGTGGTTGCTGCAGCCGAATGCGCTGTTGGGGCCGGAATTTACGTTTGGTAAGCGCCACATCGAAACCACAGAAAGCGCCGCTGCCTGATACAAGGAAACCACATTATGACAAGCCCGCAAGCCTACATTGTTGATGCCGTCAGGTCGCCCACAGGGCGTCGACGCGGAACGCTCTCTCAAGTTCACGCTGCTGATCTTGGAGCTCACGTATTAAAAGCGATTGTTGAGCGTAATGGCATTCCGGACGCTGACTACGACGACGTAGTCTTTGGCTGTGTCGATACGATTGGCCCTCTTGCCGGTGATATCGCTCGAACCTGTTGGTTGGCGGCGGGCCTGTCTGACGAAGTGCCCGGTACAACGGTGGATCGCCAGTGCGGTAGCTCACAACAGGCGGTGCATTTTGCTGCGCAAGCGATTATGTCTGGCACGATGGATGTCATCGTAGCCGGTGGTGTTCAAACGATGTCGTCGATACCTATTTCTTCGGCAATGTTGGCCGCTCAGCCACTCGGCTTTGACAATCCCTTCTCCGGAAGCACTGGCTGGAATGCCCGCTACGGAGATGTACCGGTGTCGCAGTTTAATTCGGCGCAAATGATCGCTGACAAGTGGAATATTTCACGAGAAGCAATGGAAGCGTTCGCTCTGGAATCGCACCGCCGAGGTATAGCGGCAACGCAGGCTGGTTACTTTGAGCGTGAAATCGTGGCTCTGAATGGTTTGACGCACGATGAGACTATGCGTGAAACCTCGCTCGAAAAAATGGCTGAACTCGATCCGTTGA
>JAUHWV010000240.1 GCA_030427335.1 Gammaproteobacteria bacterium
TTTTAGAGACTCAGTTTGAGGCTGAGGTCATCAGTGATGCGGTGATTGCTAATTCGGTGGCGCAGGCCAATCAGCTCTGGGAAATTCGAGACGATGTCGAGGCAAAAGTGATCGTGCACAAACCCGCTATAGCCTACGACATCAGCTTGCCGATACGACACATGAAAGCCTATACCGAAGCGCTAAAAACTAAGATTAGCGAACAATTTCCGGATACCGCCTGCGAGATTTTTGGGCATCTGGGTGATGGCAATCTACATCTCGGTATCGGGCCAACACACGATAAGAAGGCCATGCACGACCTGGTCTTCGGGTTGCTGAAGGAATACCAAGGCTCGGTCTCCGCCGAGCACGGTATCGGCTTGGATAAAAAAAGCTATCTGAGCTTTAGCCGCAGCACAGCTGAAATTGAGCTTATGAAAACGATTAAGAAGGCGCTCGACCCTCGGCATTTGCTCAATCCAGGCAAGATTTTTTAACCAAGGCTCAAAAGATGCGTCTAGTTGCTTTGTCCTTACTGTTCTGCTTAGCTTCTTTCGTTGCTCAAGCTCAAGTCGAGGGGCCTACACAAAAGGGCCCCGCCTGGGTCTGGGCGGTCGACGGTGATTTCAAAGCCGTGAAAAACGACGTGATTGATACTATTGAGGCCAACGGGCTCGTTGTTTCCTATATCGCGTACGCCGCCAACATGCTCGCTCGCACATCAGAAGCAGTAGGCGACCCGACCCCAGTTTACGATCAGGCCGAAACGCTCCTGTTCTGTAAGGCCGATCTGAGTCACAATCTGGCAAAACAAGACCCACACAACATTGTACTCTGCCCCTACTCCATTAGCCTTTACTCGCTGATTGAGAACCCTGACCGCATCTATGTATCCCTCCGGCTGCCCGAGCTCAACGTAGCCGCCTATTCGGAGGTTCACTCTTTGCTGGAAGACATCGTCAACCAGGCTCTAGAGTGGTATCGATAATGCACTCAGCCCTCGCTACGACGCACTAACCCAAACGAACGAGGCGAGTGTGGTTTCCGCGTAAGTCGAAAAATACAGCGGCTCGAGAGCGACCAAACCGCGCCACTAGCTATCAGCCAGCGACAGCGCACGAGCCCAAGCGACCGAGGCGGATATGTTTTTCAGCGACGATTAAAATCACTCGCCGAGCGCGTCGAGCGAGATCCATTGGCGAACTTGTGAGCCAATTAGCTTGCGAGCAAGTGAGGGAAATCCGGAGGATCGAGTGATCCGGAGTCGAAAAATATATCCGCTCGGAAGCGATCAGATAGCGCCGTGATCAACATAGCCGCTTACACACACTGAGCCAAAGCGACCGAGGCGGGTGTGTTTTTCGCGTAAGTCGAAAAATACAGCGGCTCGAGAGCGACCAAACCGCGACACCAACTATCAGCCAGCGACAGCGCACGAGCCAAAGCGACCAAAGCGAATGTGTTTTTTGCGTAAGCCAAAAAATACCTTCGGTTGGGAGCGATCTTAATCCTACAACCGAAAAAGAGAAACTAAGAGACCACCCCTAAATAGTCTTCAAGCCCCGGATTACCACTCACCCCTTTTAAGACCGGCGTATCAACTCGATCCACCTTAACGGTCTTGGCCGCTCTCAGGTAATCAGCTACGACATCCCAAACGGGTGCTCCAGGCGACTCTGAGCCGACCGTCGCCCACCCAGCAACGCGATACATTTTATTTGCATCAATGCGCTCGCCGTTGCTTAGTGTCATTTCGCTGATACGCTGATCCATCGCTGCTTTGGGATCGAGCGTATAGTTTAAGCCACCGCAACGAACCATATCACCGCCCTGCTGGTAGTATGGGTCTTCGTTGAATAGGTTATCGGCTACGCTTTCTAAGATGGTTTTAAGTTCCGATCCGGACATATCGCGAACGTAGGTTTCGGGATAGGTCATGCAGGTCTGATCGAGCACGCGATCCATCGTGATGGTGTCGCCCGGCAGAACGGTGGTACCCCAACGGAAGCCAGGTGATAGTGAGATCTGTGCATCGAGTTGAACTCTCAAGGCGTCGCAGATCACTTGATCAAAGGTGCCATTGAAGTTGCCGCGGCGATACAAGAGTGAGTCGGCTACGGCGAGAGGCTCATCTAAGATGTCTTTATATGGCGCTCTGACGCCATCAATAAAGGCAGACATGTCCGTGTCAGGCTTCAGCATATTTGAGAATACGGGCAGTAAGCGATAGCGGTAGTCTTTAACCCTACCCTTACCCAGATCCAAATCGAGAACGCCTACGAATTTTCCGTTAGAGCCGGCGTTAGTTACCACGGTGACGCCGCCCGCGTTTTTGACCTCAACGGGAACGGGTACACCGTCGTGGGTGTGGCCGCCCAGTATTACGTCAATGCCTGAAACTTGGCTGGCGAGCTTGAGATCTACGTCCATGCCGTTGTGCGAGAGCAAAATGACGGCGTCGACGTCTTCGTTTTCTCGGATATCGGCCACCAGCTCAGCTAATTCGCTTTCACGAATACCGAAGGTCCAGTTGGGAATAAAGCGTTTCGGGTTGGCAATGGGCGTGTAAGGGAACGCCTGGCCGATGACGGCGACGCGGTGCTCACCCATGGTGCGAATATCGTAGGGCTTGAAGACGTGGCCCGTCATGTCGTCGTACACCGGTACGCCTTCGAACAGAGCATCGTCGGTAGCGTAGGTGTTGTGCGCAACGAAGGTGCCGTTGAACATATCAACGTTGCTGTGGATTTCGTCTTCCAGGTAGGTGAATTCCCAGTGGCCCGTCATGATATCGACGCCGAGGCGATTGGTGGCCTCGACCATATCCTGACCGCGAGTCCAGAGTGCGGTTCCTGAGCCCTGCCAAGTGTCTCCGCCATCAAGGAGCAAACTTTGACCGTCCGCCACGTCGCCGCGCAGCTGGTCTATCAAGGTTTTTAAATGAGCAAACCCGCCCACTTTACCGTATCGATTGGCGGCTTCCTCAAAATTTAGGTAGGTAAAGGCATGCGACTCAAGCGGCGAGAGTGAGCCAAGTTCAGAGAGCAGGTTTTTGCCGACTCGGTGAGGCAGTTTGCCAAAGGCGCTGGCAAGACCGAGGTTGACGTTTGGCTCCCTGAAGTAGATTGGGTTTAGCTGAGCGTGAGTATCAGTTATATGCAACAAACGCGCGGAGCCGAAAGAAGGAAGCTTGTACAGGTCCGAAGCCGAGGAGGCCCAAGCGCGAGAGGTCATTCCCAAGCCCATGCCCGCGGCACCCAAGGCTGCGCTT
>JAUHWV010000241.1 GCA_030427335.1 Gammaproteobacteria bacterium
CGCAAAGACAACCGCCTACACCTACATTGGTGAGAAGCTGACCTGGGATATTTATTGGCACGGTACGATTGGTGCGGCCAAAAAAGATCTGGATAAGCGGGTTGTGGACATTCGGGCTAGATTAGCAAAATCCGGTGGCGATGCTCGCGTTTCGGTTTTGAAAGCGGTCGTAACTCAGGCAAGTGCAGCGATTCCCGCGATGCCCATTTATTTGGCTATTTTGTTTAAGGTCATGAAAGCTCGGGGTGTCCATGAGGGTTGCATTGAGCAGATTCAGTATCTATTTCGTAATGGTTTGTATTCGACCGAGCCAGAGATGGATGTAGAAGGACGACTGCGCGCCGACGCAAAAGAGCTCAATCCTGAAGTGCAGGCGGCTGTTGCCGATGTATGGGATCAAATTGCGACCGAAAATCTGAGCGAGCTTTCTGATTTTGCCGGCTACAAACGCGAGTTTTTGCAACTTTTCGGCTTCGAAGTCGACGGTGTTGATTACGACGCTGACGTAGACTCTGTTGTCGATATCGACGGGTTAATTGATGCCACCGTTTGATCCTGGGGTCGCTTACCGTTTAAGCCCGCTTGTTCGACGCATCACGGCGCCAAACAGTGGGCCGATGACGGGGCCAGGAACCAATACCTACCTCGTGGGTGATCAAGATGTCACAGTGATCGACCCCGGCCCACTGATTGAGACACATATCAATGCGATCGTAGAAGCCGGCTACGGCAATATACGTCGTATTATGTGCACCCATACCCACAGCGATCATTCACCGGCTGCCGCGCCTTTGGCGGAGCTGACCGGAGCTCAATTGATCGGGGCACCGCCACCGAATGACCCATACAATGATCAAACTTTTAAACCAACCCTAGAACCAGCCAATTTGCAGGTGTTCCCGACTCAAGAAGCGAGCTTGATTGCGCTTCATACCCCCGGGCATGTGGGTAATCATTTTTGTTTCTTCTTGGAGGAGGAAGGCATGATGTTCGCGGGTGATCACATCATGAACGGATCGACCGTCGTGATTATTCCCCCCAGTGGCGACATGAAGGCTTATATCGAGTCGTTACGTTTGCTGCTTGAGCAGCCGATGATCAGTATTGCACCTGCTCACGGCGATCTCATGCCGAATCCGGTAGAGACCATTGAATGGTTGATTGCTCACAGATTGCAGCGTGAGGCCAAAGTGGTGGCCGGGCTTGAAGCCTTAGGGGCATCCAATTTAGATAGTCTTGTCGTAAAAGTATATGACGACGTCGACAGCAGTTTGCACTCGTGGGCTAAGCTTTCTATGAAAGCGCACTTACTCAAGCTGCAGGCGGAAAATGTCGTGAAATGCTCTCCCAGCGAGGTGTGGTCGTTGGTAGAGTGAGGCGCGCTTAGGTAGAGCACTTTCGTTGATATAACAAGGAGTAAAGATGAACGGCTTGATGATGAACATGCAACTCAATCTGAAAACAGTGATTGAGCACGGTACCCGCGTAAACGGAGACGTCGAAATCGTATCGGTTACTCGCGATAACCCTCGTCATCGCACTACGTATAAAGAAGCGTTTGGTCGAGCCAATCAGCTGGCCTCAGCCATGCAGGCTTGGGGTTTGGAAACCGGTGATCGAATCGCCACTCTGGCTTGGAACGATTACCGGCACTTTGAGACCTATTATGCAGTGAGCTGTTCTGGCTACGTCACGCATACCATCAACCCGCGCTTATTCCCTGAGCAATTGGTTTTTATCATCAATCATGCCGATGACAAGTACGTATTCTTGGATGCGGACTTTGTGCCACTGGTAGAGAAAATCGCCGATCAATGCCCTGGCGTCAAAGGCTACGTCGTTATGATTAACGAAGAGGGCATGCCTGAAACCACTCTTCCGAACGCGATCTGCTACGAAACCTTGGTAAATTCGGCCGCTGCGGATTACGTCTGGCCAGAAATGGATGAAAACGCGGCGTGCGCGCTGTGCTACACCTCTGGCACGACGGGTAACCCGAAAGGTGTGCTGTATTCGCATCGCTCGACTATTTTGCACGCTTACGCGGGCATGTGCGCCGATGTCATGGGTATCGGCCAAGCTGACACTGTGCTACCAATCGTACCCATGTTCCATGTGAACGCGTGGGGTCTACCTTACGGTTGCCCCATGGTCGGTTCGAAAATGGTGATGCCGGGTAATAAGATGGGCGATGGCGCAACTCTCGCGGCTCTGATCAACGAAGAGAACGTCACATTTTCAGCCGGTGTACCTACCGTATGGCTCGGGCTGATTGGCTATCTCAAGCAAACCGGTATGCGCGTGGATTCCTTAAACCGCGTGATTGTGGGCGGCTCGGCATGCCCGCTGTCCATCATGGAAGACTTCGATACCTATGGCGTGGATACCCGTGTTGGTTGGGGTATGACAGAGATGAGCCCCTTGGGTAGCACCAACTCGGCCATTAACGTCAAAGACTCAATGTCGCCAGAGGAATACGCCAAGCTCCGTCTCAAGGCCGGCCGTCCTGTTTACGGCGTAGACATGAAAATCACGGACGACGACGGCAATGAACTGCCTTGGGATGGCGTTGCCTTTGGTTCGCTTAAGGTGCGCGGCCCATGGATCTGCAGTTCGTACTACAAACTCGACGGCAGCTCGGCGCACGCGGAAGAGGGTTGGTTTGAAACCGGTGACGTGGCAACGATCGATCCTAAAGGCAATGTAGCGATTACTGATCGCACCAAAGACGTAATCAAGTCGGGCGGAGAGTGGATTTCATCTATCGATGTCGAAAACGTTGCAACAGACCATCCGAAGGTCGCTGAAGCCGCGGTTATTGGCCGTTACCACGAAAAGTGGAGTGAGCGGCCGCTGTTGATTGTGGTTCGCAATGCGCAAGGCGCCGATTTAACCGCTGAGGAAATAACAGCATGGTTCGACGGTAAGATCGCAAAATGGTGGACACCCGATGCGGTCGAATTTATCGACGAAATGCCGCACACCGCGACCGGGAAGATACAGAAAACAACACTGCGTGATATGTTTGCAGACTATCAGTTTCCGGCATGATTTGGCGGTGTAGACGGCGCGAGTGCTAGAACTTTCGCCGACCTACCGATTGTTTGAGGTGCGAATTCCCTCTGTTGTTAGTGTGGCCCGCGATATCTTTGTCGCGGGCCGTTTTGTTTTAGGATAGAGAGCCTGTTTATGCAAAGCTCCCAGCTGCCCTTTCTTTTGATGGCTATCGGCGCCGCCGTACTGATGGGGACG
>JAUHWV010000242.1 GCA_030427335.1 Gammaproteobacteria bacterium
GTCCCCGACCAGATAGAGTTGCTCGCAGCGCACCGTCTTTAAGAAGTCGAGCAAGACCTCCGCCTTGCAATGACGGCTTCCCAAATGTACATCGGATACAAAGATCGTTTTAACGTGCCGTTTTGCACCTTTTCTCACTCTGCCTACGCCTTCTTTAGATAGCGTTTTTTGCGGCTCTGCTTGAGCAATCGCAAATCGACCACAACGAAACCATCGACACAGTCTTTGAAGTCCGGATCCACGTTGAAATCGCTAAATCCAACACCGCCCTGTTCGGCCACCTCGGTGTAGTACCGATATAAAGGCGGTAACGTACGACCCGATTTCTTCAATTCCTGCCGCAAATTCTTGAAATCGGTAGCGTAATCACTCGTGAAATGCGCGTTGGACGTGCCGTCATTGGGCGCAACGGGCCCATAGGGAGTGCGCCCCTTCACTTCGGGCCATAAAGCGGGAAAGTAGTGGCGGTAAAAACCCACCACGGAATCGAGCCCATTACTGCCCAAATCGCGGCTCATCGAGACGGGCCCGAAAAGGTATCGAAGTGAGGGGCGTTGCGATATGTACGCACCAATACCGGACCAAAGCTCATCCAAGGCGTGGCGGTCACGATAACGATACTGAACAAAGCTTCTACCCAACTCGAGGCTTCGCTTTAGGGTTCTGGGGCGCAAGTCGTCAAGATCGAATAGCGTCGAGGTGTACAACCCATCAAGGCCCTGATCTTTCAAAACACTCGCAACATCGGCAACACGATACCCACCCACAATTTCTTTATCCCCGGGCGACCACAAGAGCAAATGATCATAGTGATAGTCGTAACGGTCGATATCTCTGGGGGAGCCCGAACCTTCGCCGATGGCTCTGAAACTCAGCTCACGCAGACGGCCTAGCTCGCGGAGTATGCAGTCGCCCGCTTGCGCACGGTATAAACGCACCTCCCGCCCGCGTGGGGTACTTCCAAGCAATTCACAGCGCGCCATTTCTTGCACCAGCAAATGCCGGTTTTCAGGTGGCGCCACGGTCTCTTCACCTTGAAACAGGGGTTTACGATTGCGCCCTAAACCATACACGTGGCGTTTGAGCCGCTGCGCCGTGATTTTCTTTGACTCGCCCCTGTCGTAGTGCTCGAACGGGATTAGATGACCAATGCGAGCATCCACCGTTCGGTGACACTGCTTGAACATTTCCCGAACCAGCCACACTGTCGCCAGCGGCTTGGCAAGAAAGGATAGGCTGTAAAAGAACACTGAATTCCGCGCCGCGACAAAAATGGGCAAGATCGGCGCCTTTGCCGAGGCCGCCATCTTCAGGAATCCCGACTGCCACTGACCGTCGCGCACGCCCTGCGGGCCAAAGCGCGACACCTCTCCTGCGGGAAATATGATCAAGGCCCCATCGCTCTTGAGGTGCTCTTTGATACGCTTTAGATTGGCCTTAGGCGTATTGCCATCCATGTTGTTGACCGGCAGCAACAGCGGCTGCAGTGGCTCAATCGCCAATAGCAAATCGTTGGCTACAACCTTAACATCGGGCCGCACCCCCGCAATCAGGTTCAAAAGAGCAAGACCATCGAGCGAACCAATCGGATGGTTCGCCACAATCACAACCGGACCTTCGGAGGGGATTCGTACTCGCTCGCGATCCCGCGTGCGGAGCGAAAAATCGAAGAACAGCAGGACCTTTTCAACAAACTCGAGACCACGAGCATAGGGGTGTTCACGTTCAAACTGCTGAATACGCGATTCGTGAAAGAGAAATTGCATAAACCGAAGCAGGACGGGCCCTATTTTGGTATGCCGCTCAAAAAAGTGAGGAAAACGCCCCTCAAGCGCCGTTTTTACATTGAGCATATTATTGGGCTTGCTGAAATTCCAAACCGGCTTCGCCACGCTGCCACAAGCTCTGATACGCCGTTTTCTTGTGAGTCGGTCTAAACTGCGATTCCAAGCACTTTATCTGACCGCCGCGCGCGAGATACTGCGCAATTTCGCGATTTAGCTGCTCACGTAAGGCCTGTTTTTCAAAACGTCGATCTGTTTCAGAACCGTTCATCTTATTGCTCTCCACCCTGAGGAACGCGCTCAGTATGGCCCGCTCATATTGCAAAAAGGCGAAAGAGCGATGACCATTTCATGACACTGCTGTTCGTAGCTGCCCCCGCCCTACTGGGGGAGGTCTCCAACTTCTTAAGCCGGGACCGATGCCAACAAGAGCGGTATAACCATAAGCCCTGAGCAGTTCGATACAATCCATGGGTTAGACGTCAGACAACGTAGGGGGCATCAAGAAAAGGGGGTTCAAAACGCCCACAGTAGCTACAACGCAAATGAGACGCCCAAAACCATAGTGAACTGCTAGAGATGAGCCAAGAAGCGATCGAGCGCGTTGGCGAAGGTCATGCGGTCGCGCGCCGAGAGCGGCGGTGGCCCGCCCGTATGCTCGCCTGAGCTGCGCATCGTCTCCATAAAATCACGCATATTCAAGCGGCTTTTTATATTCGCAGCACTCAAGGTCTCGCCGCGCAGGTTAATGACCTTCGCTCCCTTAGAAATGACCTCATCGGCAAGAGGAATATCGTTACTTATAACCAGATCACCCGGCTCGCATTGCTCTACGATGTAGTCATCAGCGACATCAAACCCGCTGCTCACCTGAACGGCGCTCACCCACTCAGAGCGAGGAATACCTAAATTGTGGTTTGCGACAAAAGTGGTCGTTATTTTTGCGCGCTGGGCCGCTTTGATGATGATATCGCGCATCGGGCGCGGGCAGGCATCGGCATCAACCCAAATTCGGCGGTTCTGGCTCACACTCTTGCTCCTTTATCATCTCGGCCGCCATCTTGGGCGCGACCCAGACCGAGGTCAAGAGCAAGAGCGATACCGGCACGGCTGTTATCACAATAAAGGACTGCAAGGCCCCCACCCCACCCGCACCGATAACCACAAGGATCATAGCGATTACACCCATCATCACACCCCAAAAAACGCGCAGTGCGGTGCTTGGGTGCTCATGGCCCGTCATCGCCATCGAAATGGCGTAGGTCATGGAATCACCGGTGGTGGCCACAAACACCGTGGTTAACACAAGAAACAAAATAGAAACGATGAAGCCATTGGGCAGTTGCTGCGTGATTGCCAACAACGCGGCGGGCAAATTGAAGCCCTCGAAGGCCTCCGAGACCGAGCCGGGCTGCGCGACCTCATAGCCAATACCGGCACCACC
>JAUHWV010000243.1 GCA_030427335.1 Gammaproteobacteria bacterium
CCGCTCAATCGCCCGAGTAAAGTGTGGGTCGAAGGTTTGGCCTGGTCGGGTCGGGGCAAAATTAAGCATGTGGATGTGTCTTTTGATGGCGGTGTGACGTGGCGTGAAGCGAAGTTCACCAGCGAAGTATTCCCAAGAGCGCTCACCCGCTTTGGTATAGAGTGGGATTGGCAAGGTCAGCCAGCGATGATCCAAAGCCGCGCAATTGACGAAACGGGGTATGTACAACCAACCTATGGACAGCTTCGTGCGGTTCGCGGTGAAAACTCCATTTACCATAAAAATGCTATCCACACTTGGAAAATCAATAACGACGGGAGTGTGCTCAATGTCCAGATCTCCTAAGGTTAAGGCGATGCGAAGCCTTGTGTTTACAGGTGTGTTGGGGTGTTTTGCGGTAGTCGGAAACGCGACCGCAGAGGCGCCGAAATCGGCGGGCTACTACGGTTATGGTATGCCCGCGACCGCCGAGCAAATTGCCGGTTGGGATATTGATGTGCGCCCCGATGGTTTAGGTTTGCCTGAGGGCAGCGGTACGGTCGAAGACGGCGAATGGCTCTATGAAGAGAAATGCGCCTCCTGTCACGGCACGTTTGGGGAGGGAGTTAAAGGTTACCCCTCTCTCGCCGGTGGTGAGGGCACTCTAACCGGTGGGCGACCTCACAAAACGGTCGGGTCTTACTGGAACTATACGAGCACGCTGTGGGATTACATTCACCGCGCTATGCCTTACACCGCGCCGCGCTCGCTGTCGGCAGACGAAACCTATGCCTTGTCGGCGTACGTACTGTTTTTGAATGACTTAGTCGAGTACGAGTTCGAGCTGAATCAAAATAATCTAGCTGACGTACGTTTGCCTAACGAGCCGAACTTCATTCCGGATCAGCGTCCAGACGTAGCCAACGAACGCTGCATGTCGGACTGCCGCGACCCTGCTGCAATCGAAATCGTCTCAGAAGCACCACCACTTGAAGCGGAGGCGTCAGAAGAAGAGGTCGTTGAGGTCGCTCTGGGTCCTTCCGGTAAAGACATCTATACCAAGTACTGCCAGTTGTGTCATGCTGATGGACTGGCGGGCGCACCAAAAGTCGGCGATGTACCCGAGTGGGCTGCACGTTCAGAAGCTGGTTTGGCGACCCTGTATAAACATGCCATTGAAGGCTTCCAGGGTGAGGTCGGCATGATGCCCGCAAAGGGCGGTTTTAGCCAATTGAGCGACGAAGAGGTTCAAGCATCAGTCGATTACATGCTGGAGGAGAGTCAATGAGCAACAGATTTCTAAGCATCGCCTCAGCCGCCATTCTCGCAGCGGGGGTTATGCAGGCCCAAGCGGAAGAGCTCAGCTTAGAAGAGCGCATCGCCAAAGGTCTCGCTTTGACTGAAGACCGCAACGCAGGGAACTGCTTTGCCTGTCACGGCGCGGAAGGCGCCGAGTTGCCCGGTAACAGTGGCCCCCCGTTTATCATGATGCAAATGCGCTTTCCCGATCGGGAAGTGCTAAAGGCGCAGATCGCAGACCCGCGCGTGCGCAATCCCAATACGAACATGCCGCCCTACGGGGCACACTACATCCTGACCGATCAAGAATTGGACTGGGTTGTAGATTACGTACACTCGCTATAGCCATTGGAGAACACTATGTCTAACTTGTTATCAAGACGCCGAATACTGAAGGGCTTGGTCGCTGCAACTGCATTGATGGCCATTCCATTCAAAGCATTCGCCCGTAATGCCGAGGCGTTCAAAGCCAAAAATATGGATGCGGCGCTCGCATCTCTATTTAACGGGGCTCAGATACAGCCATCGGATCGCATTGATCTGAACGTGCCTGAAATCGCCGAGGATGGCCGTGTCGTGAACGTAAAAGTATCGACCGATTTGCCCGGTTTGCAAACGGTCACGTTGATGGTCGAAGCGAATCCGAATCCGTTGACCGCGCGTTTTCGGTTTCATGAAGGAATGCAGCCTGAAATAACGACCCGCATCAAAATGGGCGGAAGCTCAAATGTTCACGCTATCGTTGAGACCAGTGAAGGCATATTTTCAACGATGAAAGAAGTCAAAGTTACATTGGGCGGCTGCGGCGGCTAATCGGACAGGAGATAGGAAAATGGCAGAAGAAATCAAAGCGCGCTTTCGCCGCAAGGGAACGACACTCACGGCTAAGCTGCTCATGCCGCACCCGATGGAGCCTGGCACCCGCAAAGAAACGGTGGTAGAGAATGGCGCCGAGACGGAGCGACTCATTCCCGCTCACCACATCGATACCTTTACGTGCAAAGTAAATGGCCGCGTGGTTCTTGAAGCCGACATGAGCGGCTCTGTATCAACAGACCCGATTTTGACTTTTTATGTTGAAGGCGTGAACGCCGGCGACGAGGTCAGCGTTGAATGGACTGACAACAAAGGCGAGACGATGTCTCGCGTGGACACAATTAAATAAGAATAAGCGGGGGTTTGCCATGCGTTTGCTGATGACAATGGCGTTGTGCTGCGGATTTGCGGTCAATGTCAGTGCCACACCAGAGAGTGACCGAGAGGCTCTCCGAAGTTACTTCGAAAAACGCATACCGAATGTGCCTTTAGAGGAACACATTAATGGTGCGTATGCACTGGATGAGGCAAAGCGAGCGCAGTGGCTCGCCATGGAGGACTTCCCGCCCTACGAATTCACCATTGATGAAGGTGCCGACCTGTGGGAGGAGGCCTTTGACAACGGTGAGACCTACGCCAGCTGCTTTGGTGATAGCCCCGCAATCAAGGCGGGCTTCCCGTACTGGGACGCCGAACAAAGCCAGGTCATTACTCTGGATTTAGCGATTAATCAGTGCCGTGAAGCCAATGGCGAAGACGCTTTAGACTACCTTGGCGAGGAAATGGCCGCCTTGACCTCGTTCATCGCATACGAATCCCGAGACGAGCTCATTGCGGTAGAAATCCCCGATGATCCAGCCGCATTGGCAGCTTATGAGTCGGGCAAGGCGTTTTACTATCAGCGGCGCGGACAGCTCAACTTCTCGTGCAGCTCCTGCCACGTGGACATGGCCAATAACATGTTGCGCGCCGAACGCTTAAGCGCCGGTATCGGGCACACCACACACTGGCCGGTTTACCGGCTTAAATGGAATGCGGTTGGTCCACTGCATAAGCGCTTCATGGAATGCAACGATCAAGTTAAAGCCAAGTCATTTGCGCCGCAGAGCGAGGAATAC
>JAUHWV010000244.1 GCA_030427335.1 Gammaproteobacteria bacterium
CAGCGAGATCACGCATGATTTCTTCTGAGCCACCGCCGATAGCGTTAACACGAACTTCACGATAAATACGTTCAACCCGATTACCACGCAGGTAACCAGCGCCACCGAGTATTTGCATGGCTTCACGCGCACAAAATTCCATCACTTCACTGGCCTGCACCTTGAGTAAAGCAATGTCCGCTGCATTCGGTTGCCCCATAGCAATTTGCTCGTAACACATGCGTATATAGGCTTGTGTCGCGTTTAGTTTCTGTTTCATAGAGGAAATCTTGTGTCGAATCACTTGATGATCGGCCAGCCGTGCACCAAAGGTTTTTCGCTCTCTGGCCCAATTAACGGCCTCTTCTAAACACACCCGGGCCGAGGCTTCCATCGCGGCCGCCATACCCATGCGTTCACTGTTGAAGTTGTGCATGATTACTTTAAAACCCTGATTTTCAGCGCCAATCAGGTTTTCAACCGGCACGCGCACCTCATCAAAATAGAGTGTCGCCGTATCGGAGCTCCACCACCCCTGCTTCTTATCGAGCGGCGTTCTCGAGAATCCAGGCGCATCGGTTGGAATCAGCAGCATAGAGACACCACCTGCACCAGGACCACCCGTTCGAACCGCAGTGCTCACCCAATTCGCCCGCATTCCGCCGGTAATAAACGTTTTTGAGCCCGAGACCACGTAGTGGTCTCCATCTCGGCGTGCCGTAGTCGTTAAGCTCGCCACATCGGAACCACCACCAGGCTCGGTAATACCCAGTGAGATCCAAGCCTCTCCGGCCAGCACCTTCGGCGCCACCATCGCTTTGATCTCAGGCCGTGCAAAATTGACGACCGGTGGAAGACCAATACCGTGAACCATTAGGCTGGCGGCAACGCCACCGGCTCCCACTCGCGCAAGCTCCTCGTTGACAATCCACGAGTGCCAAACGTCAATACCATCTTGAATGCCACCAAACTCCTCGGGGTACCCCATGCCCAACAGCCCGATCTCTGCGGCTTTGGGCCAGAGACTGAGCGGCAACTCACCGGTTTCCTCCCATTCCTCTACGTTGGGAACCACCTCAGTGTCCAAAAATCGTCGCAACTGATCTCGCCAGGCGATGTGGGATTCGGTGATATTGGGGTTGTATAGGCGCGCACCATCAAAATCGAGTGACATAAAGGCTCCTTAAAACGCGTTCGCAATCCGACTGATGCGAAGATTTTTATACTCGAAGTTCAAGCCCATACTCTACCATCCAAGGCGCGTTTGGCTAGGTCTCTATGTGACTAAAATCTGAATCAAGGCTCAGAGCTCTGAGAATGTACAAGGCAAAAAAAAGGCCGCACTGAGGCGGCCAAGGAGACATCAATACCGGGGAGTATTGAATCGATACACTGTGTCCTACAAATGGTCGACGCGTTTCATGACAGAATCCATGGCCGATTCACGCGCCATTTCAAAACAATCCTGACCTTTTTTAGCGCGTGATAAACTGCCGGCGGCACGAGTGGACTTGGGGGCCACAAACCTGTTCGGCCGCGCGATCAATGCGTCGCTTAAGCGTCGCCATACCGGCATCGGAAGCCAAATTCAAATCCGCGTACGATACTTTTACAACTTCATAATTTTCTGAATCGCTCTCACTGGCGGTCGCATGTACAGCGCCTGCAACCATAGCAACCGACATAAGGGCCATTACCGCGTATCTCATCATCTCTTTCATACTACTCTCCTTCAGGGGTTTAGTTTGTCGCGCTTACTTAGCTGCGACCACGTGGCTAGATTAAGTCCCTTGCACCGATACGCTAATAGGCTCTGCGCCCAACTCAGTGTCAGGGCAGACAGAAAGACGGTCTTTTACGTTAAACTGTTGTAAACCTCTGGAAGTTGCTCGACGTATCTATAACTTGTTTCAGGTCCAATCTAAGGAATACCTATGCAATATCTCGGCTACGCCGATTATTCACATGCACAAACACCTAAAATCGGCGTACTCATCACCAACCTAGGGACCCCCGAGGCCGCAACGGCAAAGGCGTTGCGGCCTTATCTAAAGCAGTTTTTGTGGGATCCACGTGTGGTAGAAGTACCTCGCCCCTTGTGGTGGCTGATCTTGAACGGGATTATTTTAAATGTGCGGCCAAAGCGCTCAGCGGCCGCCTACGAGGAAGTATGGACAGAGCGAGGCTCACCACTGCTTTACCATACACAGGACCAAGCCCACGGTTTGGAAAAGGTATTGGGCGACAAATTTGGCGAGCACGTTCTCGTAGATTTCGCAATGCGTTACGGCCAGCCCAGTATCGACGCCGCGGTAGACCGCTTGCTAAAACAGGGAGCTCGTAAATTGGTTGTGCTACCCCTGTATCCGCAATACAGCGCTGCGACCACGGGCTCCACCTTTGATGCGATTGCCGATGAGTTCAAGAGCCGGCGTTGGCTGCCCGACTTTCGCTTCATCAGCCACTATCACGATCACCCGAAATACATTGAGATATTGGTTGAACGTATCCGAGCACACTGGTCGAAACATGGTCGCGCAGACAAGATACTGTTCTCGTATCACGGCATGCCGCAAAAGTATCTAGAACAGGGCGACCCCTACCACTGCGAGTGTCATAAAACGACTCGTTTAATAACGAATGCGCTAGGCTTGAATAAAGACGATTTTCTTACCACATTCCAAAGCCGTTTCGGTCGCGATCCATGGCTTCAGCCCTACACAGACGAAACGCTCAAAGCACTTCCGAGCAAAGGCGTAAAAAGCGTACAGATCATTTGCCCAGGATTTTCCAGCGACTGCCTTGAAACGATCGAGGAAATTGGTGGTGAAAACCGAGACTACTTCCTTGAAGCGGGAGGCGAGCGCTATGAATATATCCCCTGCCTAAACGCAGAGGCGGATCACATAGAACTCCTTCAAACCTTGATTGAAGAACACGCGGGCGACTGGCTGCAAACCAAACCCTTTATTGAGGATTCTGAGACCTTCGCCAAGGCGCTGGGAGCGACGAAGTAAGGCGCCTAATGAAGCGCGTGCAAACTCGCTGGCTCTATGAATGATATAGCGTAGGCCAGCGCGATTCCCAAAACAAAAGTCAGGCTTAGCTTCAAACGATCGTGTGAATGGAAATGCACTTCCGGTAGTAAATCGCTCAGCGCTATGCAAATGAACGCACCGGCTGCGAACGCTAGGGTTGCGCCCAGTAACTCAGGGGCAATGGCACC
>JAUHWV010000245.1 GCA_030427335.1 Gammaproteobacteria bacterium
AATACGGGGCCGAAGGCCGCACCGTGGACGACTGGGACAACTACCCCGTATTCCACAGCACCGTAGCCAGTTTCTGGGGCCATGATTTCTCAGTAGGCCATCAGGACTAACGCTCAATAAAGGGGGTTAATTCATTCGGGGTATGCAGTACAAGATCAAGTTTGCCAACATTTGAGCACACGGAACGCACACCCCTGCGAGGAGAAGAAGAATGACTTATTTAGTACCAGATTCAACGATCGCCTTGATCGAAGCACGTGCAGACGAAGCACGCAAAAATCGTGTGATGTCACACGAAGTGGTGGAAGAGCTTAAGAAATGCGGCTTCTTCAAAATGTTTTTGCCGAAGCAGTGGGGCGGTCTGGAAGCGCGACCACAAGAGTTTTTCCGTGAGCAGATTCGCATTGCAGAAGCGGATATGAGCCACGCATGGGCCAGCGGTATTATCGCTATCCACGCTTATCAGATCGCCATGATGGATCAAAAAGCGCAAGAAACCGTGTACGGCGAAGACCCAAACACATTGGTCAGTAGCTCCTACAACCCCGTGGGCTCGAAGGTCGAGCAAGTCGAAGGCGGATGCATGGTCTCTGGTCGCTGGGGCTGGAGCTCAGGCTCTGAGCACTGCACTTGGGCCTTACTTGGCGGTATCGTCGCAGGCGAAGGCTATCGCACCTTCTTAATTCCAAGAACACAATACAAAATCGAAGACACCTGGGACGTGATGGGTCTGCAGGCAACTGGCTCGAACGATATCGTTATTGAAGAGCCCATCTTCGTACCCGACCACATGAGCCACAAGCGTGACGACGGCTTCCACTGTCGCCACAACCAAGAGAGCGCAATCTACGACCTTTCTTGGGCGCAAGGTTTCGTGCGCGTAGTAAACACGCCTGCAATCGGCGCCCTTAAAAAGGCACTGAAGGTATTCATCGAATCACGCTCAGGCGGCTTCGCAACGACAACCGATATGACCAAGTTCTCAGCGGATGTTGAGATTCAAGAGCGCATCGCGAAGGTAAAAAATATCATCTCGGAGCTAGAGTCAGTTCTGTACGGCAACTTCGACAAAATGGAAGCGGCCAACTGGAAGCCCAGCGTAGATGACCGCATCTTCTATCGCTATCAGGCGAGCCTCGTGATTCCTAAGTGCATTGAAGGGATCGACCTCTTGTTCGATGCAGCGGGCGGCCGCTCGGTATTCAACGGGCACAAGATGATGCAACTGTGGCACGATATCCACATTGGCCGTTGCCACGTCGCGAACAACCCGACTCCCTTTGCGCGTAACCTGGGTGCGACTCAGCTCGGCATGGAAAATACGGACGTCTTCATCTAGGAATCCTATGGCTCAAAATAAAGAGACCTCACGCTATCTCGACATTTCGGATCGCGTGACACTGCACTACAGCGATCACCCTGCCTCTGGAACAGAGCAGGGTGTTGTTGTTTTTATTCACGGCAGCGGCCCCGGCGCTAGTGGCTGGAGCAACTTCAAGTTCAATGTGGAAGCCTTCCAGAAAGCGGGATACCGAGGCATCGTTTTTGATCAGCCTGGCTACGGCTTAACATCGAAGCCGCAAGACGTTAACCACACGCTCGATTTCTTTGTTGAGAATCTGATGGGGCTATTGGATGGGCTCGACATCGCTAAAGCGATCCTAGTTGGCAACTCACTGGGCGGTGCAGTGGCGATGGGCTTAACCTTGGCACACCCAGAACGAGTCGAGAAGCTCATTTTGATGGCGCCTGGGGGCATTGAAGATAAGCCAACCTACTTCGCCTGCGAGGGCATCCAGGAGATGGTGAAGTTCCCCATGGGCTCCCCTGAGTTCACCAAGGACGTATTAGCCAAGCTGTTAACACTGCTGGTCCACGATCCGAAGCATGTGACCGAAGAGCTCGTCACTGAGCGCTGGGAAACACTGCAGATCCAAAACCCGCACGTACTCGCAACGATGGATATCCCGAACCTGACCACCGAGCTTCACAAGATTGAACAGCCGGTACTGGTGTTTTGGGGGACCGACGATAAATTTTGTCCGGCGAGCGGTACTCAGACACTGCTGAATGAATGCCCCAATGTGAAAGCCCATATGCTGAATAACTGCGGACACTGGGTGATGGTGGAGTACGCCGATTACTTTAATCGTGCCTGTATCGATTTCTTAACGCACGGGTAATCTGATGGCACTCACACAAGATCAGCGAGACGCTCTAGGACTCTCGCTCTACCAAGCACTCAGAACTCAGAAAACGATTCGCCCACTCATTGAACAAGTGCCCGAAATCAAGATCGAAGACGCCTATCATATTTCTCGGGCGATGCTTGCACCTCGCCTAGAACAGGACGGTGAGGTCATCACCGGTAAAAAAATTGGCGTGACTTCGGATGCCGTCCAAAAAATGCTCGGGGTATTCCAGCCTGACTTTGGATTTTTGACAGACGTCATGGCGTTTGAAGATGGCGCCACAATCCCAATTAAAGATCACCTAATTCAGCCGCGCGCTGAAGGCGAAATCGCCTTTGTGCTCAAAGCTGATTTGGTTGGGCCTGGAGTGGACGAAGCGCAGGTACTGGCCGCGACAGACTACATTACGCCCTGCTTTGAGATTGTAGATTCACGCATCGACAACTGGAAGATTGCGATTCAGGACACCATAGCCGATAACGCGTCTTGTGGCGTATACGTGCTAGGCCAAGACCGCATCTCGCCGGAAGGCTTGGAGCTCGACAAACTGGAAGTGGTTGTAATGAAAAATGGGGCCGAATTGAGTCGGGGAATGGGCTCAGCGGTTCAAGGTAATCCGCTTACCGCTGTCGCTTGGCTTGCTAACACGCTCGGTGAGTTCGGCATACCGCTTAAAGCCGGTGAGGCCATCTTATCGGGTTCTTTAGTGCCACTTGAAAACGCCGTTAGCGGGGATCTTTTCGAGATGATCATGACGGGCGAGGGGATTGAGCCCAGCACGGTTAGCTGTCGATTTGGTGACTGAGCACAAACAGTACATTCTGTAATCTAAACATAGGGAAATTCCATGCCTGACTGAGCCGAATAGCGCGGCGTTTGTCGGCATCAAAGAGGAAACACCATGAGTAAAAAATTCAAAGCGGCCATCATCGGGCCGGGAAATATCGGCACCGACTTGCTAATGAAGTGCCTGCGAAGTGACATCATTGAACCCGTTTGGATG
>JAUHWV010000246.1 GCA_030427335.1 Gammaproteobacteria bacterium
TGGGCAAACCCGTGGTGCCGCTCTCAGTAAGCCCCCAATCGCGCACCCAACGGCTCGTATCCAGACGCCCTTCCGCTAAGTCCGCCGACAGTCCGGCAACTTGAGTCTGGGGTAAAAAAACGACTTCAAAACGCTCCACCTGGGTCAATATGGGCTGTGCACCGTCACCCAAAACCGACGGATTCTCTGGATCGAGTCGATAGCCACGATCGAGGGCCGTAGAGCGCATGCGATAGAGCGTGTCGTCATCAAGGTAGTAATAAACACGCTCTAACTCACCGCGAGGCACCGTTCCCATGCTCAACCAACCGCTGCGAGTCAGTCCGAGCATGCCGCGAAAGCTATCGCCTCCGATAAGGGCTTCCTCAGTAAAACCGAGCTCGTCACGAATGCTGCGATCAACACTGAAACGAATATCTCGGCTCATAATCCGCAGTGCCCTATTGAGTTCCAGCGTGCGGTCCATGGCTGTTCGGGTGCGCTCCAAACTATCCAGCACCGAAGACAAACCACTGTAGGCAATGCTCGCAACGACCACAGTGAGCGCCATGGCCACGAGCACTTCGAGCAGGGTGAAGCCCCGAACGCGCGATTGGATGACGCCATTCACTGCATATCACCTCGCAAGAAAAAAATCTGCGTCTGCAGCGGGAATTCATCTTCTTCCGCCTGACTCACTGAGAGCTCGTAGCGAAAAAAACCATCGACTTCGGTATTTTCTTTTTTCAGTCGCCAATACCACGTGCGCTCTGCCAGCTCATATTGGCCACGCTGCTCGCCGTCGAGATTGAAATTCTTCTCGGCGCTAAGCAATTGGACTTCCGCCCATTTATTTTCGATAACTTGAGTCGCCAACAGCTTATCGCGCAGGTACCCCGTGTTATCGACATACTGTAAGTAGGCAAACACCAAAGCAGGCAGTGCGATAGCCACAATCGCCAAGGCCACCATCACTTCAACCAAGGTGAAACCGGTTTGTACCGAACTGCGCCTCACTCGGGCTCTCCCAAGGTGACTTGCGCTTGCCCAAATAAAGTCCAACTCACAACCCAATCCTGCTCAGACGGCGATGCTGGGTCGCGGATTTCGACTTTACCGACACTCATTTCGCCACTTGGCCAGAGCCAAAAAATCGGGCGAAGCTGTATTTCGTCTTCCGGCTTCACCGCCAACTCCACCAGCCCGCCTTCGCTTTGCAAACGGAGTTCGAGGGGCGATTCGAATACCAAAGGTGCGCTCAGCACCTCATCCTCGACGCGACGCCACAGCCCATCATCGAGACGCCGAAATTCCATATCGATGGATTCATCTCGGCCGAGATTGCGCCACACAAACAAACCATAAGCTTGAGCTGAGAACTCCGCCTCATCGAGAGCGTAATTGAGCATATTGGCGAGTGACTGCGCATTTTGCTCAGCCATTCTATCGCGAGCCGGCGAACTCAGGTTGAGCATCACCACCGATGCAACCATGACAATAACGAAGACGGCAACGAGGATTTCAATTAAGGTGAAACCCCTCTGCGCAGTGTGCTTCATTAGGCTTTGGGTTTCATCCAATTGCCGATATCCGCATTTTGCTCTTCGCCGCCCGAGAGGCCATCGGCACCCAGCGAGTAGATATCTACTTCACCATTTTCACCCGGCTGCAGATAAAGGTAGGGGCGCCCCCATGGGTCCATGGGCACTTCGCCCAAGTAACCACCGGCTTTGAAATTCCGAGGCTCAGGCGCCATGGAGCTGGGTGTCACAAGTGCCTCAAGACCTTGCTCGGTACTGGGGTAAACATAGTTATCGAGTCGATAAATTTTCAAGGCCGTCTCAATGGCTTTGAAATCGGCGTATACCTTCTGCACACGGGCTTCGTCTGCCCGATTCAATACGGTTGGCGCAACCACACTAATCAACAGCCCCATGATTACCAAAACCACCAGAATTTCGATCAGCGAGAAGCCCGCTTGTCTGGTTGATATACGCATATTTGTCACCTCACCATCGAATTCAAATCAAAGATCGGCAGCAGAATTGCCAGCACAATGGTCAATACCATGCCGCCCATAAAGACCACCATTAGCGGCTCAAACAGCGCGCTAACCGTGCCCATCGTCATTTCAAGCTCGCGCTCTTGGTTGGTCGCACTCCGCTCAAGCATTTGCTCAAGTTCGCCGCTGGCCTCACCGCTTGCCACCATGTGAATCATCATGGGCGGGAAACGACCGCTGACACTCAGAGCCCGATGCAAACTGCCACCTTCTTCAACCGCAATGGCGACAGCTTCTGCGTCGTCTCGAAGCACTCGGTTAGTCAGTACCGCACTTGCGATACGCAGGCCTTCGAGTAAAGGCACACCGCTCGCCATCAAAATACTCAAGGTAGAGGCAAAGCGCGCCGTATCCATGGCAATCACTACGCCAGACGCAAATGGTAGTCTTAACAGCACGCGGTGCCAGCGTTTTCGATTTGCCTCGATACCCACCCAATAGCGCCAAGAGAACACCAGCGCGATGATGGCCAGTAGCAACCACAATCCTGAGTTCTGCAAGAATTCACTCACGGCGATCAGAGCGACCGTAAGGGGCGGCAACTGCGAATTCGTGTGGGCAAAAATACCCACCAATTCGGGTACCACATAAATCATAAGTGCGACCACAACCGATACCGCCACCCCCAACAATATGAAGGGGTAGATGAGCGCCATCATCAACTTTTGCTGAGTGTATTGCCGCTGCTCCGTGTAATCCGCCAGCTGCAACAGCACCTGCGCTAAAAACCCCGCGTGCTCGCCTGCCGATACCATAGCGCGATACATGTCATCGAAAACCGCGGGGTATTCGCCCAAGGCGTGAGCTAAGGTGTGCCCTTCCGCAACTCGTGCGCGCACCTGCAGCATGAGCGCTTTTATTCGGGGTTTCCTCGACTGCTCTGCCGTGGCTCTCAAGCTTTCATCTATCGGCATATTAGATTGAATCAGCGTCGCCAGCTGGCGAGTCAGCAGCGCCAAATCGGCGGTCGATACTTTTGTCTGGGTGAATACAGCGCGCCAATCTCGACCGGCCTTGGCACTGGCTGAGCCCGCTGATTCTACCGCGACGGGCTTTAAGCGCCGCTCGCGCAGAATAGCGCGCACTTGGCGATCAGAGTCTCCCTCCAGCACCCCTTTGACCAGTTTGCCTTCGGTATTTAAGGCT
>JAUHWV010000247.1 GCA_030427335.1 Gammaproteobacteria bacterium
TTAGCGGCGTTTAAGACGCCATCGTATTTGTGGGTGCACGATGGGGCTTTGCCTCGAACTGCCACGGGTAAGATATTTAAACGGGAACTAAAACAACATTACACGGAGTCGCTCAAAGCGTCTTAAAGAGAGGGAAACTATGGAACTAGGAATCACAGAAAGACTCGAGCCACTGTTGCACAGTGTTAAAACCTTCATCGAGCAAGAGATCATGCCGCTCGAAGCGGAGTACTGGCAGGAGGTCGCAACCGGCGATCGCTGGCAGTTTACGGACCGCCAAACTGAAATTATGGAGTCACTAAAGTCAAAAGCGAAAGAACAGGGGCTTTGGAACTTCTTTTTGACCGGTGAGCACGGTTTTGGGTTAACGACAGTTGAGTACGCCTACCTTGCGGAAGAGATGGGCAAATGTTCCATTGCGGCGGAGGTGTTCAACTGCGCAGCACCGGATACGGGCAATATGGAAGTGCTGCACAAGTACGGAAGTGAAGCTCAGAAAGCACAGTGGTTGGAGCCTCTACTGAACGGTGAGATTCGCTCCGCTTACGCGATGACGGAGCCCGGGGTGGCGTCTTCTGATGCAACGAATATCTGCACCAACGCCGTGTTAGACGGCGATGAGTGGGTAATCAACGGTGAAAAACACTGGATCTCCGGCGCCGGCGATCCACGCTGCAAAATCATGATTGTGATGGTGAAAACCAATCCGGACGCGCCCACGCACAAGCAGCAATCTCAAATTTTGGTCCCCAAAGACACCCCCGGGGTCGAGATCCTTCGTCCAATGACGGTGTTTGGTGAAGACGACGCACCGCACGGACACATGCATTTGCGTTTTAACAATGTCCGCGTACCTAAAGACAACATGATTTTGGGCGAAGGTCGTGGTTTTGAAATTTCACAAGGCCGCTTGGGTCCGGGTCGTATCCACCACTGCATGCGCGCACTCGGTGCAGCGGAAAAAGCGCTCCAATTGCTGTGTGAACGTGCGGTGTCGCGTACCGCTTTTGGCCGCCCTCTGGCTAAGCTGGGTGGTAACGTCGATATCATTGCGAATGCGCGGATGGATATCGAAATGAACCGCTTGTTGACGCTCAAAACGGCGTGGTTGATGGACAATATCGACGCCAAAGAAGCACGTATCTGGATTTCAATGATTAAAACCTCCGTCCCGAATGCGGTATTGAAGATCGTTGATGATGCGATTCAGATGTACGGCGGCTTGGGTGTGTCACAGGATACGCCGCTTGCGGGTATGTATAAGAATTTGCGAACACTGCGTTTAGCCGATGGCCCAGACGCGGTGCACCGTATGGTGGTAGGGCGCAATGAATTGCGTAAGTACACGCAGGCTGATGCCGTGAACGCGACTTTTAGAGACGGCTGATAAAAGCTCGAATCCAAAAGCGCTTTTGCGTGAAGAGAATACGAACGGCGTAGTGACGCCACAAAGGAGAAATTCAATGCCAATTATCGTAGTACCAAAAGAAGAGTTACCAAATTACGTTGGTCATAAGTTCGAGCCCGGGCAGTGGATCGAAATTGCACAAGAGCGCATCAATCAGTTCGCTGACTGCACCGAGGACTTCCAGTTCATCCACATCGATGAAGAAAAAGCGGCTCAAACGCCGTTTGGTGGGACCATCGCGCACGGATTTTTGACGCTCTCGATGCTCGTTAAAATGTGTGAAGAAAACGCCGTGGCGCCCGAGGGTGTCGTGATGGGAATCAATTACGGTTTCGACAAGATCCGCTTTTTGGCGCCCGTTCGTGCGGGCAAGCGCGTTCGAGCGCACAGCCAAATCGTGAGTATTGAAGCCAAAGAGGGTGGTCGTTTCCTAACCAAGCAAGCCATCTCGGTCGAGATCGAAGGCGAGGAAACCCCCGCCTTGATTGCGGAGTGGCTTGGTATGGTCGTGACGGCTTAATGCCGCGTGATCGCAAACACAGTGTTGAAGAGGATTAAAGTATGACAATTCGATATGACGGCCAGGTGGCTATCGTAACAGGCGCGGGTGGCGGTTTGGGTCGATCACACGCAATTGCGCTGGCCGCACGTGGCGCCAAAGTGGTAGTGAACGATCTGGGTGGTTCCGTTGATGGCAGCGGTGGCTCGAGTGACGCGGCCAAAGCGGTTGTGGCTGAGATCGAAGCTGCGGGCGGTGAGGCTATGGCGAACGGCGCTAACGTAGCCGATTACGCCCAGGTCGAAAAAATGGTCGCCGAGACGATGGAGCGCTGGGGCCGTATCGATATTCTGGTCAATAACGCCGGAATCTTGCGCGACAAGAGCTTCGTAAAGGGCTCAATCGATGATTTTAAGTTGGTGGTCGATGTTCACCTTATGGGTAGCGTGAACTGCACGAAAGCCGTTTGGGACATCATGCGCGAACAGGCTTATGGCCGCATTGTGGTCACGACAAGCTCCAGTGGTCTATATGGTAACTTTGGTCAAACTAACTACGGTTCCGCCAAAATGGCCGTGATTGGAATGATGAATACGCTGGTGCTTGAGGGCGCTAAATACAACATCCATGTTAATGCCTTGGCGCCCACGGCGGGTACTCGCATGACCGAGGGTCTGATTCAAGAGGATGCCTTCAAGCTGTTGACCCCCGAGACCGTGACGCCTGCGGTATTGTATATGGTGTCCGAAGGTGGCCCGAACCGCACCATTTTAACCGCGGGTGCCGGTGGCTACGCGGTGGCTAAAGTCGTGGAAACGGAAGGCATGTGGTTGCCGCCGGAAGAGCAAACACCCGAGGGTATTGCGGCACACTGGGATCAGATAAACGATTTCAGCTCAGTGCGTGAATTGAAAGCCGGCGGTGAACAAACAATCAAATTCGTGATGGCAGCCGCACAGGGCTTGGGCATCTCAGCAGAATAAGAGGATATCAAAATGAAAGAAGCCGTTATTGTAAGTACCGCACGTACCCCGATTGCTAAAGCCTATCGAGGCGGATTCAACAATCTGGGTGGTGCAAGTTTGGGGGCCGCCTCTGTTGCTGAGGCGGTTCGTCGCGCGGGTATTGATCCGGCGGAAGTGGACGACGTGATCATGGGCTCGGCTCTGCAGCAGGGCGCTACGGGCACCAACGTGGCTCGTCAAATCGCCTTGCGTGCTGGTTTACCTGTGACTGT
>JAUHWV010000248.1 GCA_030427335.1 Gammaproteobacteria bacterium
TTGGTTGTGCCTGTTTTGCCGGCAATATCATTACGATTAAGTGACAGCGCCTTTCGCCCTGTGCCCAAACGCACAACGTCTTTTAACATGCTATCTAATATGAAGTGAATTCGCTCATCCATAACTCTGGGCGCTTTTTTGACCTTTGATGCCCCAGCCAAAATATCAGCCATGGATAGCTCGACTTGGGGTGCCCGTTCAGTGTCGCAAGGATCGCACGCCATAAGAGGTTCGGCCTGAAATACGAGCGCGCCATCAGCCTTTTCGATACGTTCAATTAAGAATGGCTCAATCTGATAGCCGCCATTGGCGAGTATAGCGTAGGCTTTCGCTATATCCATGGGCGCCATTGCGTGGGTTCCAAGGGCGAGCGATAGATCCGGAGCAAATTCATCTGTTTTGAACCCGAGCGTCTCCGCGTAGCGAAGCATTTCCTTGACGCCCATTTTTTGCAGTATTCGAATGGATACTAGGTTGCGCGACTTGGTGAGCGCCCATCGGAGGCGTGTTGGCCCGTAGAACTTTCCCCCATCGTTTTCAGGTCGCCATACGCCCTCGAGCGAGGAATCTTGAAAAACAAGGGGGGCGTCGTTCACCAAAGATGCAGCGGTCATGCCTTGATCCAAAGCGGCTGCGTAAATAAATGGTTTGAAGCTTGAGCCCGGTTGTCGTTTCGCCTGCGTCGCGCGGTTGAATTTACTTTTGCTGAATCCAATTCCGCCAACTAGGCTCTTAATTCGCCCGCTCTCCGCTTCGAGTGAGACAAGCGCCGCTTGCGCCGCTGGGACTTGTGTTAGCTGGTAGGATCCTGAGGGCAACTGCTCAACGCGAATTACATCGCCAACAGAGACCACGTCTCCCCCTTTTTTAGGGGCGCGCCCAAATAGGTCTTCGTTGATGTAGGGGTTCGCCTGTTGCAGCCCATTTTCCCATTCGATGGTAATGAGTTGCCCCGAGGAAAGCATAGCGGTTGCCGAGCGCGCTTGTGTGTCCACAACGGCGGCCGGTTGCATATTTGCAACAAGAGGAATTTCCTTGAGCGCGGTGATCCAGCTCTCGCGATTCAGGATGGGGTCCCCCGTCAGTGTACTCTCGGCTCCTCGGTAGCCATGTCGTGAGTCATATTCTTTCAGACCATTAATTAGTGCTTGGCGTGCCGTACGCTGCAGTTGGCTGTCTATGGTCGTGTAGACGACAAATCCATCTGTATAGGCGGCCTTACCAAAGCGTTCTAGCATTTCGGTTCGCGCCATCTCAGCAATGTAATCAGCTCGCAGTTCAACCTGTCCACCGTGAAGCTTAGCTTCGACGCTCTTCTCGCGTGCGCGAGACGCTTCTTGAGAACTGATGTATCCGAGCTTAGCCATTCGACCCAATATCCAGTTGCGGCGCTCCCGTGCTGCGTCGGGGTCTGAAACCGGGTTATCACGTGAGGGCGCTTTGGGGATCCCAGCGAGCAGTGCCCAATCAGCGAGTGATAATTCCGTTATCGATTTCCCGTAATACACCTCAGAGGCCGCCTCAAAGCCATACGCTCGGTGGCCAAGGAATACTCGATTGAAATACAGTTCAAAAATCTCCTGTTTGGTCAGCTTGCGCTCAATCTCGATTGCCAACAGGATTTCATTAAATTTGCGAATGAATGTTCGGTCTAGCGTCAGGAAATAGTTCCGCGCGACCTGCATGGTAAGCGTGCTGCCTCCGCTGACTTTTTCACCGGTGATTAACAGTTCTGATATGGCGCGAGCTAGGCCCATAAAGTCAATGCCTTTATGGTTAAAGAAGTTGTCATCTTCTGCTGCTAGCAGGGCCTGAATGAACGGCTCTGGGATTTGCTCAAAAGAGAGGGGGGTGCGTTTTTGTTCTCCAAACTGTGCTATCAGCGCTCCGTCTCGGCTGAGGACCCTCATAGGCGTTACCAGCTGGACGTCCTTCAGGCTCGCTGGGTCGGGTAAGTTGGGGCTTAAATACAGGTATAGTCCAGCGAGCCCCCACACCGCTCCGCATAAAGTCAGTGCTCCGAGAGCCGAAACGTGTTTTGTCCATGAAGGTAACAGCTTGATCACGATTATTTGAGCCGCCGTGCGCAGATAGGATGGATTATAGGCGACTAAAGGTCGGGGACGCGAGCGCCTCGGCCTATCGCTCGTTCAAATTGTACAGTAAAATTCAAGGTTGGTTAGCATATTGGCATAGGCTTGGAGATTGCTTTGCTATATTTGTTCGGTAGAAAGGCCAAGCTCATGGTGTTGGGGCTTGATATCAGCTCGACCACGGTTAAGCTTCTGGAGCTCAGTCGCACGGGTGAGCGGTATCGCGTAGAAAGCTACGGCGTGGTCTCTTTGCCTATGGATGCGGTTATTGAGAAAAACGTCAATGATGTGGTAGCCGTGAGTAAAGCCATAGCTCAGGTGGTCGCACAGTCCAAAACGAAATTAAAACTGGCCTCTGCCGCCGTTGCGGGTTCGAGTGTCATCACCAAGTTAATTGATATGCCTGCAGGCTTGAGTGATGATGCGCTCGAAGCGCAGCTTGCTGTGGAAGCTGATCAATACATCCCCTACCCGCTCGAAGAAGTTGCGATCGATTTTGAGGTTCAGGGGCCTTCTGTGGATGCTGAAAATTTGGACAGCGTCCTTGTTGCGGCCTGTCGAAGAGAGGCCATCGAAACCCGAGTGGAAGCTATCGAGACCGCTGGGCTTGAGGCCAAAATCATTGATGTGGAAGCTTACGCCATGGAGCGTGCTTTCACGCTTATCGAGCATCAACTCGATTTAGAGCCCGACAACACGGTTGCCGTCGTGGATATTGGCGCCACCATGACAACCTTGAGCGTATTGCATCAAGGCCACACTATCTACACGCGCGAACAGCTTTTTGGCGGTAAGCAGTTAACCGATGAAATCATGCGACGCTACGGGCTGCCCTTAGAGGAAGCGGGGCTAGCTAAAAAGCAAGGTGGGTTGCCGGATGACTACGAGCCGGAAGTTCTGGAGCCATTTAAGGACGCGGTAGTGCAACAAGTCGCGCGATCATTACAGTTCTTCTTTTCATCAAGTCAATACAGCGACGTTGACTATATTATTTTGGCAGGTGGGGTCGCCTCGATG
>JAUHWV010000039.1 GCA_030427335.1 Gammaproteobacteria bacterium
GCACCAGCAAGCCGTCATTAACCAGGGGTTGCAGTGCGGATAACTCGGCAGAGAGGGTCTCTTTAGCGCTTTCCCCATAGCGCTCGCAGACTCGCTCAGGACTGAAGCTCAGTTTACAACATATATCCATAATGATGTCACGTCTAATCAGGTCATCTTTAGTCAGTTCGAGCGCTCGCTCCCAAGCACGAGCGCGTTTGTTGACCTTCTCTAGGTAGCCATCGAGCGTTCGCTGGTTTTGAACTATGAACGAGCCAATCTGAGAGATTGCTGAATGCCCTAGTCCCAGCATATCTTCCGTTGTTTTTAGAGAGTAGCCTTGAAAATTACGCTGTAGCCGTCCGTCATGTCGCGCTTTAGACAGCTCGTCTGAGCGTTTCACATAGTGATCGAGCCCAAGTAGTTCATAGCCTGAATTTTCTAAGGTACGATCAATCATCATTTGCAGGCGCAGCCGCTGGGCGGCAGTCGGCAGCGCGAGGCGGTCTATGGCTCTTTGTGACGGGAAACGGTTCGGCAGATGGGCGTAGTTGTAGCAGGCAATCCGGTCTGGGCTAAGCTCGATGACTCGCTCTAGGGTTCTAGCCATGGTGCGCTCGCTTTGGTGCGGTAAACCGTAGATTAAGTCGAACGACAATGACTTAAAGTTGTGGTCGCGAATAGCGTCGGTCAATCGTCGCACTTGCTCAAACGGTTGCTGCCGGTTGATTGCCTGCTGAACCATAGGGTCAAAGTCCTGAATGCCGAGACTCAGGCGGTTAAAGCCGAGGCCGCGTAGCAGGGCAATAGATTGGCCGTCCACGGTGCGAGGGTCGATCTCGATCGAGTATTCCCGATCTTGCGCATTACTCATGTTGAAATGGCGAGCCACTAAGTGCATGAGCTGAGTGAGTTCGCTGTGACTTAAGAACGTGGGTGTTCCGCCGCCCCAATGCAGTTGGCTGATTTCTCGGTTCCGGAGCCCCCAGTCTCGGTATCCCTCGAGCTCCCTCGACAGTGAGTCCAAGTACTCGGCGCTCACCTCGCTTTTGCGTGTCACCACTTTGTTACAAGCACAGTAGTAACATATCGATCGGCAGAATGGGATATGCACATACAACGACAAGCTCTTTTCCGCGTGCGCATCGTCTTCAGCACACAGCCTTTGAAAGCGCCCAAATTCAAAATCCGAGCGCATGTGTGGTGCGGTCGGGTAAGAGGTATAACGAGGCCCAGGGCGTTGATATTTTGGTGCTAGGGTCTCAATGGTTTGATGGATGTCGTAAAGTTCGCTCAAAATTAGCCCCGGGTCGAAATTGGTGCCCGAAGGATAGGTGATATCCGCGTGCAGCGAATTGACTTGAGTCAAGTAGCTCAGTGTTTCAGTTTTTCAAGCAGCACGGCAGCTCTTGATAAAGGCAAATATTGTCCTACTGGGTGCAGCTGCGCGATCGGCTTGGAGAGTTCGAATCGTGCCTCCATTTTCGCTGATGCTCTGATCTCAATACCGAGTAAGTTGAGGCTATCAAGCCGACTCTGAAAGGCTCGGCTTTGCTGATCATCAAGTGATTCGATCTCGTCGTCTGTGATTTCGATCGCCGTCAGTGGCAGCGCTTGCAGTACTTCGAGACGCGCGGCTCCCAGGTTGTAGCCCACGAACTGGCAACCGATTTCCTTGAGAACCTGGCAAAATTCCGTCATGCGCTCGAGATCAGCCGAGCCAATATCGAGGTTAGATCTGAAAAACAATCGGTTGGTGCCGACACCGTATTCTGAAATTTGATCGAGTACCGTATCGATAAAGTCGCTTGACTCCATGCTGTATGGACTGAGAGTGATGATGCAGTCTGGTATGACTCGCTCAGATTCGGCTTGATGAGCTAGCCATTGAAACACGGAGTCAATCTGCCACCGGTCAAATTCGATTCGGATGTTACGACGTAGGCCTTGGTATTGCCACAAAGATGCGTGGGTAGCAAGCTCACTGTCCTGACCACACCAAGCGAATGAGAGGAGTTGACGCTCGCAGCCCGACTTCGGTGGAATGAGTGCCTGCGAGCCAACCAGCAGTCGGTAGTCACTCGAGGTAAATACATTTCTTTGTTGAGCCGATGCAAAGGTGGCTTGGCTTTCGTTCCATTGGCTCAATCGACTCTCGCTGATGGAGCTAGGGAGGCGTGTTGCCGTATTAAAAAAAGATTCTATGGCGGAGTTTAATAGCGCTTGATTAGCTGGAGCATCCAGTGTGACGATGTGGGCCGCAAACTCCAGTTTTACCTGCTCAGTGCCGGTGTCGACATGCTGATTTTCTAAGGTTTTTAGAAGTGTGCTGGTGCGTTTTCGAAGGGCGGCAGTGGACTGTCCGAAATGAACGCTAGCCCAGCCACCTACGCCCAGATGGCCAAGCATTGGCTCGATCGTATTGTGGTTCCAAATGATCTCTGACGTTTGGATATCCAAACCCCTGGTCACCACCTCATCATAAAGTGAACTCAGGGCGCTTCGAGATACGTGAGATAACAGTACGAGGTGTGCCGTTTGTAACTTGGTTCGCGCATCCTCCGCCGCAAGATAAAGCTGTTCTAAAAAGTCATTGTGATTGAGCGCTCCCGTCTCCGCATCAGTTTGGGTGTTTTCTAACTTACGCGGCTTGAATACATTAATGCGGGAGAGTATCGACTGATCCAAAGCGGCCAGTTGCGCAGAGCCTGATTTGGCGATCAGTTGGCGATTAATTCGTCGGCCAAGTTGTATCAAGTCGTAGCTGACGACTTTTTGTCCCCGTTGATTGGCGAGAACAAAATGCCCGTCTTGGTGATCGGCCCAGGCGAGGTAGAGTGATTGTGACGCTGTCTGATTCCTCAACGAGAGCCATGTTCCGGGTTTGAGCGCAAGGGCGCGCCGAATGCCTCTGCCAAGCCTTGATCCCCTGTCGATCCTGGCCAGTAGATCTTTGCTTATAGTTAGATTGAGTTTGTTTGATTTTGCTAAGCTGATAAAAACAACGGGTGATTGATTGTAAAGTTCGCTTCGGAGTTGACTTAGACTTTGTTGAAATTGCAGACGCATCGTCAAGGTTTCATTCAACTCAGATTCCAGTGTTTGTAGCAGATTGAGGCAGTTATCGAGTTCCGTCTCTGCCAACGGGGCGTGGGCAACGCTTTTCAGTGCGTGATCAAGACTCCCAAGCTGCTGAAGAAGTTGTGGACCGAGATCGCCGTCAGGGCGTCTGAGGATTTTGAGGGTGATTAAGTCCAGCCAACCGTGTTCGATTAGGTGCAGTAGACTTTTAGCGCACCGCCCCTCAGGAAAGGCTTCAATAAAAAGCCGTTTTGCCTCGCGCTGAGCATCGGCGTGCTTTGATTTACCTTGTTCCACCTGCTGCAGTCGCGCGATATTTTTTTCAAATTGCCGCTGCTGTTGTTGGTTTAATCGCTCCATTTGTGTGGACGTCATCTCGACAAATTCTTTCGTCCAGGCTTTTGTGCGCGACATGATATCTAGGGTGCTAAGCACTTCGGACTGCAACGCAGGATTAGGGTAATTGTCCGCTTTTGCTAGCGTAATGATTCTGTCCAGCGCGGTTCTCAGAGGATGATTTGAGTTGACTAGGAAACTCGGGTCGTCACGCGCGGAAACGCGAAAGGCGTTTTCGAGCTGTATTAGGGGTTCTTTTAAGTCCTTAGCGACCCGATTATTCGCTTTCAGATCGGTAAATAAATCACTCACTAAGGCGTCAGACGCCTGGGCCGCGTTTCCATGCTCAGGCATGGCTGCGAGTAAGCGCTTAACAAAGTCCGCTTTGTCTTTTTCCACTTCGACGGTGACCGTATCGAGATTAGCCGGTGTGCCAAGTGCGGCCGCTTCGTCGCTAAGATCAGACCCGCTAGCCTCGCTGGCGCCTCGTTCTGATTTGGTGCGGGCGTTTTTGAGAGTGATAGGCACAAGCGGTTGTAACTCATCCTGTTTTTGTTCCAGCGCAGGGAGCACTCCGGATTCTTTCATTAACTGGTTTAGATTGGCATAGACTGTCGGTACTTTTTTCAGTAGCCGAGCGGCGGTGAAATCGAAGGTCCTATTCGATAGCTCAAGTGGAATTTCCCTTTGATTAAGTGCTCGCTTTAGACTGGGTATGAGCAGCTTGAGCGAGAGGGGTAAGAGCGAACTTCGGGGCCCCGTTTGTAAGAGCTCAGCGTAACGCACGATCATCAGTTCGAACGCGCCACGCTGCAGATCCTCGGCCTGCCGTAGGAAGCGTTTTACGGCTAGGCTCTCTTCAAACTCGCGCAGATCAACTAAGTCAAGTTGGTCTTGAGTGACTTGACTAAGACGCTTGTGTTGGCGTTCGCTCTGCGTGTCTGTGCGGTCCGCTCGCCGTGTCAAATCGCGCATGATCAGTTCAATCATCCGTGGTTTGACGATCTGAACTTGCCGCATACCTTCAAACAATAGTTCCTGCTGGCTCTGCAGCAGCTTAGGATTGAGCGACGCCTCCTGCAGGTCGACTATGAGCTCATCGAATAAATGGGTATGAAGCGCTTTGATCTCCTCCAGCGCACGCGTTTTCACTGTGACGATCAGTTGCTGGCGAGCGTCGTTGGTGAGTTCAATGGCCTTGCCATCTGCCTTCGGGGGTTGATGTCCTTTAATCGAAGTGCGTAACTCTCGCTCGATGTCCGAATCTAGGCTGGTGACTTTCAAGGCTATGTGATCGATTGACGTGCGTTCAACCGCGACTTCAAGCGTCAACAAGCCCAGCGTCCTAGGTATTAGAAGTTTGGCGGTCTCTCCGATCTGGGGCGGTGGATTCGGGATGTCTCCAGGCTCGGGTAAAGCCGGAACTGCCATGAGTAGCCGATCGATTGTTTCGCCAAACTTAAGTGAGCCGCGTTGTACCCGGTCGCCTGGCAACACCAATGTCGGCGACTCTGCGCCCGTCTCAAGTTCTAGGTCCCATACCATGCCTAACTGTTGATCCCTCTCAGCGACTGAAGCGCAGGTTACCCCAAATCGGAGGAGAGTCCTAGTGAGCTTGGATTCACAGTGGGCTAAAACGCTTAACAACAACCCAGTCTGCAGGTTTCAATTCCAGAGTGGGTGCCAGAGCACTTTTATTTACGCAGGCCAAGAATAAGACTGTTCCTGAAACTCCGCCTGAAATGATCTGGCCAACTTTCGCTCCCTTGTTATCGAAAACGAGTTGCCCGTCGTTTACGTCACCATCATAGGCCTGCTGTAACAGAACCAAGGTTTGTTTCGCCTGACCTTTATAATGCAGGCGCGCGATGATTTCTTGGCCCATATAGCAGCCTTTTGTGAAACTGATGAATCCACTCTGGTCTAGACTCAAGGCTTGCGGTGTGTATTGTGCTCGAGTTTCGTTCCCCAGTTCAGGCACGCCCGCGTTAAGTTGCGCCTTCGCGAGGCCCTCCATGTCGAGAGGCTGGTCCGCATCGATCGATGAGGCATCGGTTAATGTGGCGAAGCCGAGTTCTATGCGGCCGCCCCCGAGATTCCCGCCTCGGCTTTGTGTTGCGACCCAGTGCTCGAGTGAAAGGACAGTCGCCTTACTCTTAGAAAACGCTAAGTAGGGCCGAAGGCGCGCCAGGGCGGGCTCAATCGCGCTACTGTGGGTTATGATCCAAAGATCGGTTTGGCTCAGCTTATGAACCCATCCGACAATCTGAACACGTCCACGGATGTCGCACAACAAACCGGGTGCGGTGGCGCCAACTGCTAGGCTCTGTACATCACAGGTCATTTGTCCCTGCAGCGTTTTTACTGCATCAGGGCCGACGATGCGGAGTGCTTGAAAAGGATGCCTTTGTGTCATTGTGGTGCTCTTTATTGTCGCAAATGGTGTCATTGTCCGATTGGTGGCCGCGCGGTACTGCCCGAGTTCGAGTATACTACGCACTAGACAATGTAGGTGGATGAATCATGGTAGATGTCGCTGAAGTAAATCGAATGCGCTGGGCAGCACGGCGAGGAATGTTGGAGCTGGATCTGTTGCTAGAACCATTTGTAAACGAGCATTACGCTGCCTTGTCGGAAAGTGATAGGGTGACTTTCGAACGGCTTATGACCTGCCAGGATCAGGATTTATTTGCCTATTTAATGCAGCGTGTCCAGCCTGAGGATCCCGGGTTGGCTCGTATGGTTGAGCAAATCCGCTTGGCGACGGGCGCTCCTAGATGAGTTTTTGGGGTTCCAGCCATTCTGTGACGGATATTTGCTGCGTTGTTCCCGGTTTGCTTTGGGTAAGAACAAAGAGTTGGCACTGGGTGATCAACAGGCCAGCCCGCGAGTCTCAATTCAGAGCCTTAGCCCGCAGCGCTACGCTCTCGAGGCTCAAGCCCTCGGACTAGGTGTCAGTATCGTGTCGTGTGCGTCAGGCAGCGTGTCCGGATAATCTAGAGTAAAATGTAAGCCACGGCTCTCTTTACGCGCTCGAGCGCAGCGAATCATCAAGTCCGATACAACCACTAAATTTCGCAGTTCCAGCAGATCCGTAGACACGCGATAGTTTGCGTAATATTCGTTGATCTCTGCGCTCAGCAAGTCACAGCGGTGTTGAGCTCGTTCCAGTCGCTTGTCGGTTCTGACAATGCCAACGTAATCCCACATAAAGCGTCGCAGTTCATCCCAGTTGTGTGAAATCACAACGTCTTCGTCGGAATCAACGACTTGGCTCTCGTCCCATGCCGCGGGTGTGAAGTGGCCTCTTAAATCGGGGGCTTCTTGGGCAATGTAGCTTGCGGCAGATTGCCCGTAGACCAAACACTCAAGGAGCGAATTGCTCGCCATGCGGTTTGCTCCGTGAAGCCCCGTATGTGACGTCTCGCCAATAGCGAACAGTCCCGGAATATCGGTGCGGCCGTGTTGGTCCACTACGACACCGCCGCAGGTATAGTGGGCAGCAGGGACGATAGGCATGGGCTCTTTCGTTATATCGATGCCAAATTCGAGGCATCGTTTTGCGGTATTAGGAAAATGTCCCCAGATAAAATCGGCGGGTTTGTGTGATATGTCGAGCAAGAGATGGTCGGCGCCCAGACGCTTCATCTCATGGTCTATCGCACGAGCGACGATGTCGCGGGGCGCAAGCTCAAGACGCGAGTCAAAGCGATGCATGAAGCGCTCACCATTGGGCAGGCACAAGTAGCCGCCTTCGCCACGAATGGCCTCTGTTATCAGCGTGGATTTGGCTCTTGGGTGATACAGGCAAGTGGGGTGGAACTGGTTAAATTCCATATTTGCTACCCTGCAGCCGGCTCGCCAGGCAATGGCTATGCCATCGCCGCTGTTGCCGTCGGGATTACTTGTGTAAAGGTATGCTTTACTCGCTCCCCCCGTGGCGAGAACGACGGCTCTGGCCTCGAATACATCAACCGAACCCGTTTTCGTATTGAGCGCATACAGCCCTCGGCAAGTTCCTTCGTGCATAATCGCATCAACCGCGACACGATGAGTGAGTACATCGATGTTCTCAGCTTCGCTTACGCGTGCGCTAAGCGTCCGCGATATTGCTTTTCCCGTCGCGTCAGCGGCGTGCAAGATTCGCCGATGGCTATGGCCGCCTTCTCGAGTCAAATGAAAGGCCTTGGGCTCCCCCGTGTTGGACTCCAATCGATCGAAGTTGACGCCCATAGAAACCAGCCATTCAACAACCTGACCGCTTCTTGCTACGGTAAAAGTCACGGCATCAAGGTCACATAGGCCTGCGCCCGCGACGAGCGTGTCTGCGACATGGGACTCCACCGTGTCGTCAGCGTCGATAACAGCGGCCATACCGCCTTGCGCCCAATAGGTGCTACCTTGATTGAGAGACGTTTTGGTCAACAAGGCTATTTTGAATGATTTAGGTAGGTGTAGGGCCAGTGACATGCCTGCGGCCCCCGTGCCCACTACGACAGCGTCGTAATGATATCGTCTGGCTGTCATCGGCGGCTTCGCTCTGGCAAACCCGTCGTTAAATAAGAGCGTGGTGAAAGCAAAAAAATGATCTCCGTGGCACAATAGGCGGAACTTTAGCAGAATTTGACGCTCTTACTAGCAGTACATCGTAAAACGCGATTGCCTGCGGCGTTAAAGTAAGAGGGCTCAGTGCATCATGAGGAGTGAGAGTGAGTACCGGGTCAGCATTAGACGACGACTCAGATCGGTTGTTAGTCGAACGGACGCAAAAAGGCGATTTGCGGGCCTTCGATTTGCTTGTATTGAAATATCAATCCAGAGTAATGCATGTCGTTATGCGGTTTGTTCGAGATGCAGATGAGGCGGAAGATGTGGCACAGGAGGCGTTCATAAAAGCCTTCAGTGCAATTAACAACTTTCGTGGAGACAGCGCTTTTTACACTTGGCTGTTTCGGATCGCGACCAACGCGGCCAAGAATCACCTTGTGGCCCGCGGGCGGAGAACACCCGTCCTCGATGTCGATATCGATGATGCTATGTTGCAGGTAGAGAACGAGCGCCTGGTTGAAGACGAATCGCCACAGGCTGCTCTAGAGACGCAAGAGCTTGAGGTTGTCATTAAACAAGCTGTGCAAGAATTGCCAGACGACCTTCAAACAGCGCTCTGCTTGCGCGAGTTCGACGGTCTGAGTTACGAGGATATTGCCGTCATAATGAACTGCCCCATTGGTACCGTCCGCTCGCGGATATTCCGAGGCAGAGAGACGGTCGATCAAAAGGTGGCGGCGTTACTCAACGGTGAGCCGGTATAAAAGTTACATACGTGTCCGAGGTGAACGTGGAATTACAAAGCAATACAACTCAAGGCGCCGTCAGCAGCGATGAACTGCTATCGCGATTGATGGATGGCGAGCTTGATGAATTAGGCTTGGCGCGTTTGTTCAAGATGATGGATCAAAATCCGAGTCTCAGAGAAAAATGGTTGCGGTTGAATGCAACCCGAATACGGATGCACGGTGCTGAAGTTGGTGCCCCCTCAGTTGCCTTTGCGAATCGGGTTAGGGAACGTCTCCAGAGTCGTAAGCCTGCACGTTCAGTTTGGCGCTCGATAGCCCCGCTCAAGCCCTTTGCGGTGGCGGCAACGGTGGCTTGCATAGGGGTTTTGGTTGGACAGCAGTTGACGCAAACACCAGTTCAGCCGACGGCTCTCGCTGGATCGCCGGTTCCGACGGTTCGCTCTATGCCCGTTATGCCACTGAGCGAGCAGAGTGGGGTTTCTGTGGTGCCTGCAAGTTTTGGACAGTCAGAAAGGGTATCTGCCCCGGCGGCGGTTCCGGTGGAAAGCTTATATCAAGAATTGGCTAGGCAGCGTCTGGAAGCCTACTCGGGAGTCCATGCCGCGCGCGGAGCGTTGCATACACCGGCAACGCTAATGACCGGAAGTTTAGCGAAGGCGGATAGCCGTTCAGAGCAGCCGTAAGAACGCGGAGGTGAGTCGTGATTAGGTTTAAGTCTGGGTTTTGCCTGTTTGCAATGGCCTCATTCCTGGCGATCCCCGTTTCGGCGCAGGACTGTTCAGCGACGGATCGAGCTGCGCTCCAGACCTTACGTCAAGTCATGCACCCAGAACATACCTCCGCCTTTGCCGCTCGCGCCGTTGTTCAGACCGCGGTAGGCACGCAGCAAGTTTTGGTGTCGCGCGGTGAGGCAGACGTCAACAGAGCTGGGGTTCCCATACCGCTTCATTCAGCGACCTGCCAAGATCTGAGTCATAAGCTCCTATTTGACTCGAGCAGTCAGTGTGGCGTCGCCCAATGGTACAAGTTTGAAACGGTGTCGCAGCAGTTGAGTGGCCGTGATGCAACGGTTGTTACCGCTTTGCCGAAAGATGTGTATCGGCATGGCTTTCAGCTTGTGGTAGATGATGCGACGGGAATCGTGTTGCGATCGACGGCGTTTAATGGCAACACTGCGCTCGAGAACGTGGAGCTCCGATCTATGACCTTAGCGCCCAGTGAGCTTGCCACGGGCAGTCTCAATGCGGAAGAGACGGCGGTAAAGCAAGATGTGCTCGATTGGCATGCCGCTTGGGTGCCTGCCGGGTTCATAAAAGCGAGTTCGAGCGCTGGAACCATTGAGGCCCAGACCTATACTGACGGCCTTTCCAGTTTCACTTTGTTTTTGGAGCGTCCGCAAGCTGATATTCGCGTCGGGGAGGGACTCGTAAATCGAGGTGCAACAATCGCGTATACGCGCGGCTTGATGTTGGACTCGGGTCCTAAGCTGGTGACGGTGGTCGGCGAGGTGCCGGTTAATTCCGCACGTATGGTGGTTGAGAGTTTGATTTGGGGTACGGCCGTTGAATGAAACGGGCAAAATCGAGCGGTTGTCAGAAAGTCGCGTCTGGGTGCGAGCTTCTCAGTCTCAAGCTTGCAACGCTTGTCGTGTTCGAAGCGCCTGTGGAACAGGTATGCTGGCAAAGAAACAGTCGGGGCTTATTTCTGTCGAGCTGCCCCAGGGGACTCGAGCTCAATTTCAAATAGGTTCAGACCTCAAAATGGAAGTGGACGACGCGCTTCTGCTGCAAGCCACTTTTAAAGTTTATGTGTTGCCCATTTTAATCATGCTCGCGTGTACCACTTTGCCTGTGGTTATCATTGAAATGACTGGGTTTGAGCAAATTACTGCAGGCATTTTGGGGCTCGCCGCGGGTTTGTGGTGGTCGCTGTTCCGATCCGGTGGGCGCAAACAGCTCGACGCTCTTCGTCCTCGAATTGCGCTCGATGGCCCTCGGTAACCGAGAGTAAAGTTAGGAAAGTTAGGAAAGTTTCATCATATTTTGACAAGGAGAATATATGACGCTGTTTCGGCGCTTCATGGTCGCGTTTATTCTGTCGGGGGCTCTGTCTGCTCACGCCAACTTACCTGATTTTACCAGCATAGTAGAGGATAACTCCGCCGCTGTCGTAAAGATTTTGGTCGAGGTCGAGCCGGTTAAATCAGCGCCACAGGGCGAGATGACCGAGCCTGACGGGGTGCCCGATTACTTGCGTCGTTTCTTCGACCCCAGGGGCGGGAGCCCGCGCGGAGATGTGCCTCGGTCCAGCACCGGTTCAGGCTTTATCCTCACTGAAGACGGTTATGTCGTCACCAATAATCACGTGGTCGAGGGCGCTACTTCGGTTGTGGTCAGAATGACGGACCGTCGTGAGTTTGATGCGGAAGTGGTCGGTTTAGACGAGTTGTCGGATTTGGCTCTGTTAAAGATCGAGGCGGAGGACCTACCAACGCTTAAACTCGCGGCGCCTGACTCTCTTAAAGTGGGCGAATGGGTCCTCGCGATCGGATCTCCGTTTGGTCTTGATTTTTCGGTTACGGCTGGGATTGTAAGCGCAATGGGTAGATCCCTACCGACCGCAACCAATGACAACTACGTACCATTTATTCAGACCGATGTGGCTATTAATCCTGGTAACAGCGGTGGGCCACTGTTTAATTTGGATGGCGAAGTCGTTGGGGTGAATTCGCAGATCTACACCCGTTCAGGTGGTTCTATTGGTTTGTCTTTCTCAATCCCAGTCAGCGTCGTTCGTGATGTGGTAGAGCAGTTGCGTGATTCAGGTGCGGTACAACGGGGCTGGTTGGGCGTCAGTATTCAAAACGTAGATAAGAACTTGGCCGAGGCCTTTGGTCTCGATCGGCCTGCTGGAGCACTGGTTGCGCAAGTGGTCAAAGGTAGCCCAGCGGAAGAGGCCGGCATACAGGAAGGCGATGTGATCGTTGAGTTTGACGGGGAGTACATTGAAACGTCGAGCGAACTACCGCATGTCGTTGGACTTATTAAGCCCGGTAGCAAAGTCGAAGTGGGTTTGATTCGCGATGGTGATAAAAAAACCTTGCAAGTGGAAGTCGGTGCGTTGTCTCCAAGAGCTGATGTGGCGGAGCGGGATGAGGTGACTCCAGGTGGTGCGCGTTTAGGGATCACTGTAGAACCTGCAGCAGATCCCTTGCTTACAGAACTGGGTTTGACCTCGGGCGTAGTCGTTCGGGCCGTCAGGGCCGATTCAGCGGCGGATGGCGAAATAGTAGAAGGCGATGTCATAACGATGCTTGGCTCGAAAGCGGTGCGTAGTGCCAAAGACTTTATCGAAGCGGAGCAGTCACTGAGTGCTGGACAGTCTATCCAGGTGAGGTTGTGGCGCAGAGGAACACCGCTCTTCATCGGCTTGAGAGTGCCCAATGATTGACCCAGCGATGGCGAGGGGACGGCGCTTGCGCTACAATCCCCTCCCGCGCGCTGGCGCTTCCATTGTTCCACTAGCGAGATTCCCGTTTGAGCGACCTAACACACATTCGAAACTTTTCGATCATTGCCCATATTGACCACGGTAAATCGACCCTCGCTGATAGGCTTATTCAGATTTGCGGTGGTCTCTCCGAACGCGAGATGGCTGAGCAAGTCCTCGATTCAATGGATATTGAACGGGAAAGGGGTATCACGATTAAGTCGCAGAGTGTGACTCTGGATTATACGGCGCGCGACGGCAAAACCTACCAGCTGAATTTTATTGATACCCCTGGGCACGTTGATTTTAGCTACGAAGTGTCGCGCTCGTTATCGGCCTGTGAAGGAGCACTCCTTGTCGTAGACGCAGGTCAAGGGGTTGAAGCGCAGTCGGTCGCTAACTGCTATAAAGCGATCGAGCAAGGTCTCGAAGTGCTTCCAATTCTCAACAAAATGGATTTGCCTCAGGCTGATCCTGAGAAGGTCAAAGTCGAGATTGAAGAAATTATTGGTATTGATGCGACGCATGCTGTGCCGTGTTCCGCCAAAACCGGTATGGGCATGGAAGAGGTGCTTGAGGAAATTATCCACTTGATCCCACCGCCAGAGGGTGATCGAGAGTCTCCTTTGCAGGCCCTCATTATAGATTCTTGGTTCGATAACTACCTTGGCGTAGTGTCTTTGGTTCGCGTCGTTCAAGGCGAGTTAAAGAAGAAAGACCGCGTGGTGACGCGATCGAATCAAAAAATGCACCTGGTGGATAGTGTCGGAATATTTACACCGAAACGCACCGAGACGGCCTCGCTCCGAGCGGGTGAAGTCGGTTATATGATCGCGGGTATTAAGGACATCACGGGCGCGCCGGTGGGCGATACCTTGATTAGCGCCAACCACCAGGATACACCGGCTCTGCCCGGGTTTCAGCGGATTAAGCCGCAGGTGTATGCCGGTATTTTCACTGTTTCGACAGATGATTACGAAGATTTTCGTGATGCACTTGGCAAGTTGACCTTGAATGATGCGTCGCTGGTGTACGAACCCGAGACCTCAGATGCGCTTGGATTTGGATTCCGCTGCGGTTTTCTTGGTATGTTGCATATGGAGATCATCCAAGAGCGACTGGAGAGAGAATACGATCTTGATTTGATCACCACAGCGCCATCGGTGGTTTATGAGGTGCTCAAGAAAGATGGGTCGGTTATTAACGTGGATAATCCAAGCGCTTTGCCAGATCCGGGGTTAGTGCAGGAAATCCGTGAACCGATCGCGCGGGCGCATATCCTGGTGCCACAAGATTATTTGGGAAGCGTCATTACCTTGTGCGTAGAAAAGCGTGGGACTCAGCGTGATATGCTTTTCTTGGGCTCCCAAGTCTCATTAACTTTCGACTTGCCTATGTCAGAAGTGGTGCTCGACTTTTTTGATCGCTTAAAGTCAGTTTCTCGTGGTTATGCTTCGCTGGACTACAGTTTTGAGCGGTTTGAACCTGCCGCGCTGCAGCGCTTAGATGTCCTAATCAATAACGAGCGGGTGGATGCACTCGCGGTGATTGTCCATCGCGACCATGTCATGTCCCGCGGCCGTGGTCTGACCGAAAAAATGAAAGAGCTGATTCCCAGGCAGATGTTTGACGTGGCTATTCAGGCTGCCGTCGGCGGGAAGATTGTGGCTCGCCAGACGGTGAAGGCGCTGCGCAAAAATGTAACGGCCAAATGTTACGGTGGTGACGCAACCCGTAAGCGTAAACTGTTGGAGAAACAGAAAGCGGGTAAGAAACGCATGAAGCAGGTCGGGCGTGTTGAAGTTCCACAGGCCGCGTTTTTAGCGGTGCTTCAAGTTGATAATTAAGGTTGAGCTATGTCGATCGATTTTCCCCTGATACTTTTGCTCTTAGTCGCTTCAAGCGGCGTCATATGGAGTGTCGATCGTTTGATGTTCGCACCCAAACGACGCGCTAGAGTCGAACAGGGAGCGCCTCTCGAAAGCGTGCCAGAGCCGGTATTGGTTGAATATGCAGGATCATTTTTTCCCGTCCTCTTTGCCATTTTTGTGCTTCGCTCATTCATTGTGGAGCCGTTTCAGATCCCCTCGAGTTCGATGGTGCCAACCCTCGAAGTAGGGGACTATATTTTGGTGAATAAATTTACTTATGGGTTACGTTTGCCAGTGGCTCGTACCAAGGTGATTAGTATTGGCGAGCCTGAGCGCGGAGACGTCATGGTGTTTTTCCCGCCACATCAGAATAAAACCTATTTTATTAAGCGAGTTATTGGTATCCCTGGTGACGTAATTGAATATAAGGGCAAGCGACTGTACGTCAATGGCGAACCGATCGAGCAAGAACACATTGATGTGATGATTGAGCGAGGTCGCCCTTATCACCGAGTACGTGAGACCGTATCCAGTGGCGAGATTCGAGATATCCAAATAGACCCTTACCGGCCCGCGATCGATTTCAAAGAGGTGGTGCGTCCAGGGCATTACTTCATGATGGGTGATAATCGAGATAACAGCAGCGATAGTCGAGTCTGGGGGCAAGTTCCAGAGGAAGATATTGTAGGTAAGGCCTTCGCGATATGGATGCATTGGGAGTCAGTCATCAGTGTGCCAAGTTTTAGCCGTGTGGGTGGTATTCATTGAGTTTGAGTATGGAAAAGCGACGCGCATTGGAGACGGCGATCGGGTATCGCTTCAAAGATGTGTCATTGCTTGAGCTCGCGCTATGTCATCGGAGTGTGGGTGCACGCAATAACGAACGTCTCGAATTTCTGGGCGATTCTATCGTTAACCACGTAGTCGCTGAGGCACTCTTTCATCGTTACCCCAGTGCGCCCGAGGGTGAAATGAGTCGTCGAAGAGCACATTTAGTGAAGGGCGACACACTCGCGGTAATCGCGCGTCGAATGAATCTGGGGGATTACCTGGAATTGGGTACGGGTGAGCGCAAGAGCGGTGGCCATCGAAGAAAATCGATTCTCGCTGATGCCTTGGAAGCCATCGCCGCCGCGATATTGTTGGACGCTGATTTTCATGTGGCGAAAATGGCTGTGCTGCCCTGGTTCGATGCGCTTATCAAAGATGACGCAAGTTTTGCGGCAGATAAAGACGCTAAAACTGCGCTGCAGGAAGTACTGCAAGGAGAAGGATTTGCCCTGCCGGAATACCACCTGCTGACAACGCGGGGAGAGGACCATCAAAAAGTCTTTGTGGTTGAGTGTCGTGTGCCCGTGCTCGGATTGAGAGAAACAGCAAGTGCCAGCAGTCGGCGTAAAGCGGAGCAGGCCGCGGCAGGTCAGATATTGGATAGAATGGTATGAGTAGCGTCTCGAAGTCCGGCTTAATTGCGATTGTGGGGCGTCCCAATGTGGGCAAATCTACGCTGCTCAATCACATATTGGGGCAAAAAATCAGCAT
>JAUHWV010000249.1 GCA_030427335.1 Gammaproteobacteria bacterium
CCACGATAGCACCGTACCTGTTAAAATCGAGGACATGGCTTATCACACCGAGTGCGTAGCGCGGGGTCAGCCTGAATCGCTGATCATCGCAGACATGCCTTTCATGAGTTACGCAACACCCGATGATACCCTCCGTAATGCATCGAAACTAATGCAGGCGGGCGCACAAATGGTGAAACTAGAAGGCGGAACCTGGCTCAGCGACAGTATCAGCCAGCTGGTAGAAAGAGGTATCCCCGTCTGTGCGCACCTTGGTTTGACACCACAATATGTCAACGCGTTCGGCGGATATCGCGTTCAAGGTCGTACGCCAAAAGAAGCGAAGTCCATTTTGGCGGACGCCGTTGAAATTCAAGATGCGGGGGCAGGTCTTTTGGTACTCGAATGTGTACCTGAAGAGCTCGCGACGGATATCACACAAAAGCTCGATATACCCGTCATCGGTATCGGCGCGGGCCCCGGCACTGATGCGCAAGTACTGGTGATGCATGACCTGCTGGGCTTGAACCCACGCCCGGCAAAATTTGTCGCCAATTTCATGCAGGGGCAACCCTCGGTTCAAGCAGCACTCAAAGCCTTCGTAGAAGCGGTAAAGGCCGGTACATTCCCAGCGCCAGAGCACTGCTACCACTAAAAGGCTCTTCGGGTAGCACAAAAGTGTTACCTTATGACACTTTCTTTACGTAACTCGTTGTGCGCGCATTCACACTGGGGCATACTCTGCTTCCCGTCATAGACGGCAAATGCCAGTATTTCCTCTTGCGAGGTGTTTGTAATGCGAACTTGTACGACAGTTGCCCATCTTCAGCTTACCCTGAACGCAGAGCGTGCCAAGGGTAAGAGAATCGCCTTCGTACCTACGATGGGAAACCTGCATGAAGGCCACCTCAGTCTCGTTCGAAAAGCAAAGGCCCTGGCCCATTACGTCGTTGTCAGCATCTTTGTAAATCCGCTGCAATTCGGCGAGGGCGAAGACCTCGATAACTATCCACGCACATTAGCAGCAGACAAGTCGCAACTATTCAGCGAAGGTACCGACGCCGTGTTTATACCAAGCGTTGCAGAGATGTACCCTCGCGGTATGCGGACACAAACACAAGTGCGCGTCCCTGAACTCTCAGAAACGCTATGCGGATCGAGCAGACCCGGCCACTTCGATGGTGTCACCACGGTCGTAACCAAACTCTTTAACATGGTAAAACCCGATATCGCCGTGTTTGGAGAGAAAGACTTTCAGCAACTCTCGATTATCCGGAAGATGGTGGATGATCTGTGCATGGGGATAGAGATCGTTGGCGTACCCACTGCGCGCGCGAGCGATGGCCTGGCCTTGAGCTCTCGCAATGGCTACCTGTCGGATGAGAACCGAGCTATCGCTCCCGAGCTTCACCACGTCATAAACGATTGTAAAGCGGCGATCGGCAGTGGTTTTGATAATTTTTTGCAGCTGGAATCGCACGCACGATTACGTTTACTCGCCGCGGGGTTTGAACCCGACTATTTTGCGATTCGTGATGCTCGCACACTGTCTAACGTAACGGATCAAACAGAGGAAATCGCCATTCTGGCAGCTGCTCGACTGGGACCGACTCGGCTCATCGACAACACACGGTTTAACCTTGCAACCCACTCCGAGTGGCGACTGTTAGCAGCGCAAGATTGACTGGGCTTCGACTTTAGTCTGCTTGCAAGGCGTTCAGTAGGGGGTATCATCAGGGTTTCATTTTCAGCGCGAAAGGAACCCTTATGTCACACCAAACTCGGCATCCGATTCCAAGCAACTTCAACGACGCTCACATCACGCCCGAGCGCTATGCCGCGATGTACGAGCAATCGATACGCGATCCAGAAACTTTTTTCGGGGATCTCGCAAATGAATTTCTAACTTGGGATACGACCTGGAATCAAGTGTGCAGCTACGACTTTCCGAAAGGTGAAGCAAGCTGGTTTGATGGCGCATCACTCAACATTAGTGTCAACTGCATTGATCGCCACCTGCCTGAAAGAGCCAACCAAACTGCCCTGCTCTGGGAAGGTGACGACCCCGCCGACAGTGAAAAAATCACCTACGCCCAATTGAAAACCGAGGTTTGTCAGCTCGCCAATGCGCTCACCGCCCGCGGCGTAACAAAAGGCGATCGGGTCTGCATTTATATGCCGATGATTCCCCAGGCAGCATACGCCATGCTGGCCTGCGCTCGAATTGGCGCTATTCATTCAGTGGTTTTCGGTGGGTTTTCACCAGAGGCCCTGAAAGACCGTATTTTGGACTCCAATTGCCAAACCGTGATCACCGCCGATGAAGGCGTCCGCGGTGGCAAGAAAGTCCCCTTGAAAGCCAACGTCGACAAAGCCGTTGAAGCCTGCCCTAATGTTCACTCCTGTCTGGTCGTCAAACGTACCGGCGGAGAGGTATGTTGGTCTGATAGCCGTGACCTGTGGTACCACGAGTTCGTTGGCTCCCAATCAACAGATTGCGAGCCGGTAAGCGTAGCTGCCGAAGATCCGCTCTTCATATTGTATACCTCAGGCTCGACCGGCAAGCCCAAAGGCGTATTGCACACGTCTGCTGGCTATCTGCTACAAGCCGCCACAACCTTCAAGTACGTGTTCGATTATCGAGACGGCGAAGTATTTTGGTGTACGGCGGATGTAGGCTGGGTCACTGGACACAGCTATATCGTTTACGGCCCTCTTGCCAATGGGGCAACCTCTCTGATGTTTGAAGGGGTGCCGACTTATCCCGATGCCGGCCGCTGTTGGGAAGTGGTAGATAAGCACAATGTTTCGATCTTCTATACCGCACCAACGGCCATACGGGCACTTCACGTCATGGGGGATGAACCCGTCAAACGTCACAGTCGCGCCAGCCTGCGCTTACTTGGTACAGTGGGTGAACCCATTAACCCAGAAGCCTGGGAGTGGTACCACAAAGTGGTGGGTGATAGCCGTTGCCCCATCGTAGACACGTGGTGGCAAACCGAAACGGGCGCTCACATGATCACCCCATTGCCAGGAGCGACAGGATTAAAACCGGGCTCTGCCACCAAGCCATTCTTTGGTGTGCAGCCAGCATTGTTAGATGAAAACGGCAATG
>JAUHWV010000250.1 GCA_030427335.1 Gammaproteobacteria bacterium
TTCTGGGGATAATCAATTTCTGGCCCACTAAAATTCGAGAGCCACTCAAGTTATTGTGCTGCCGCAAGGAATCGACGCTTACGTTAAAACGATCAGCAATACCCGAAAGAGTGTCGCCACGCGCAATGGTATAGGTCTCTTGACCTTTCTGTTTCACCCAGGCGATATAGGTTCCAGCTGGAGGTTGAGCATAAAAATAGTCGTTTACCCCCGTGAAAATAGCTCGCGCCATACGGAAACGATAATCGGCGTTATTCAATCTTCTCGCCTCGGTTGGATTGGATATAAACCCGGTTTCAACCAGAATCGATGGAATATCCGGCGACTTCAAAACCGCAAAGGCCGCCTGCTCAACCTGACTTTTGTGCAGGCGCGCAACGCCCCCGACTTCTTTAAGCACTGCAGAGCCCATCTGCAAGCTGCGATCGAGCGTTGAGGTCATCGATAGATCCGTTAATACACTAGCCAGCACATCGTCCTTGTCTGAGAGCGTAACACCACCGACTAGGTCAGCGTCATTCTCGCGCTGCGCAAGGTAGCGCGCGGCGGTGCTGGAAGCCCCTCGTACCGATAGGGCATAAACCGAGGCGCCATTGGCTTGGGGGTTAGTAAAAGCGTCCGCGTGGATTGAAATGAGCACATCGGCCTGAGCCTCACGCGCAAGTTTGCGCCGCCCTGCAAGCGAAACATAATAGTCGCCCGTCCGAATCATAACGGGATGATAACCTTTCGCCTTAAAGAACAAATCACGCAGTTCGGTCGCGATACCCAAAACCACCTTCTTCTCTTGAATTCGACCCGGGCCCAGAGCGCCAGGATCTTCGCCACCGTGCCCTGCATCAATTGCCACAATAATATCGCGCCGTGCTTTATCGTCGGGCTTTTGAGCCGCCATTTTAGAGGGGGCGGTGGGATCGTATAAATCGATCACCAGACGATCGTCTGTACCTTCCGTCGCTTTAAGAGCGAAACTGCGGGGTTTCACCTTCGCGCGCAAATCCAATACGACCCGCGTATCAGATTCATTGCGAACGCCCGTACGAATCCGTTTTATTGGGGTATCGGATAAGTCCAACCCACTGGGGATAGTCAGCTTTGTGTCTTGGACATCCACCACAATACGATCGGGATTACTGAGTTCAAGAAGGGAATGGTCAACGGGGGCTGATAAATCAAACACCAAACGCGTGTGGTCTGGCGCCCGCCAAACCCTGACGTCCTTCACCGTAGCGCTGTAGGCGTCTAATGACCATACGAGCGCGAAAACAGCCAGCAGCACACTTCGCGTTATCACACGATCACCGCGCCACGCTCTCAGACACAACATGAGGGCTCATTAAAAATCGCATTATTGCTGCCCCATAATTCTGCGCGCTTTCTTAGTATGTGCTTCGTAGCTAAGGTAACGTCCTTTTGGGTCGTGCTCAAGCCGAATGCAGAGATCCGCCTGAGGAAGTGCACCCGCTGCTTTTTCAGGCCATTCAATTAAACACACAGATTCATCGTTGAAATACACATCCACACCGATATAGTGAAGCTCATCTGGGTCGACAATACGGTACAAGTCGAAGTGATAGACCGGCGGCGTCAAATGTTCGTAGGGTTCTACAAGGGTGTAGGTCGGGCTTTTGACGGCGCCACGGTGCCCCATACCTTGAATCAATCCTCGACTCAATGTGGTTTTCCCCGCGCCTAAATCACCGCGCAGTTCAATCACCACACCCGCTTCAATGCGCCCAGCGAGTTCGGCACCCAAAGCAATTAAGGCGTCTTCGTCTGGCAAGAAAACGAGTTTAGTGCCCACCGAGTAACTCCTGTACGGCGGGCATCAACTGCGTAGCGCGCAACCCGTTTTGCCCAGCCTCAGCGGCGATCTCCGCAGCTCGTCCGTGCAAACACACACCGAGGGCCAAGCTCAATTCAATATTCTGTGATTGAGCCAACAGTCCGCCCAGCACACCGCTCAAGACATCTCCCATTCCACCCGATGCCATTCCCGGATTACCATAGTCACTCAGAAAGACACCTTTCTCAGTCGCCAACAAGCTACCGCACCCTTTCAAAACAACAGAGCAACGCACTTGCTCTCGCAGACTTTGCACACTTTGAAGGCGGTCCTGCTGCACATCAACAGTCGAGCACTTTAGCAGGCGCGCGGCCTCACCAGGGTGCGGCGTGATGATTCGGTTCTCACCGTTTCTCTGCAATCGCTCGTACCAGTTTAAATCCGCCACCAAGTTTAAGGCGTCGGCATCAAGCACCATGGGAATCTCGCATTCAAGACAGCGCTGCAAGAGTTGCTCTGACCACGGCGACCGACCCAAGCCGGGGCCGATAACAACCACATCCGCACGATCGAGTAAGGGTACAAGCTCGTGTCGATTACTCACGGCGTGTACCATCGCTTCGGGCGTGCGAGCAACGACGCCAGCAACATGCTCAGCGCGAGTCGCTACGCTAACTAGACCGGCACCGCTGGCAATCGCCGCCTCAGCCGCCATAGCAATTGCGCCAGCGAAGCCGTAATCACCGCCGATGAGTAAAACATGACCATAGTGCCCTTTATGGCTATTCAAACGCCTGGGCTGAATCGCGCCCATGAGGGAATCAAGATCGAGCCGATAGGCCGCAGGCGGAAACGCGCCGTAAACCGACTCGGCGACTTCAAGATCATTGAAAATTACCATGCCCGCGCAATCCGGGCCATCGTGTGTAAACAGACCCAGCTTCAAACCAATAAAAGTGACGGTCATATCTGCTTGAACCGCGTGACCTAAAATCGCACCCGTGTCGCTGCATAGCCCAGAGGGTACATCCACGGCAATCACGGTAGCAGACGACGCATTCACCCACTCAATCGCTTGTGCTGCCTCCGCCCGAACGGCGTTTTTGAGCCCGGTTCCCAGCAGAGCATCAACGATAACTGCATCATCCTTGGCGGGCTCGGTTAAGCCCATTACCAAGGGCACACCCGCCGCGGCAGCATATTCGTAGGCTCTTTTCGCATCGCCTTTGATTTTGTTCGAGTCGCCCACCAAGATGCATGAAACACGCCAGCCGCGCTCGTGAGCGAGGGCGGCGATA
>JAUHWV010000040.1 GCA_030427335.1 Gammaproteobacteria bacterium
CAGACAATCTCGCCTGAATCGTCTAACACAGGAACCGTACCGGCCGGATTCAACACAAGAAAGCAGTCAGGCTTATTCTTTGTGTCGATATTTTGAAGCTCGAGAGCCAAGCCCTTGAAAGCCGCCACCAAGCGCACTTTCCAACAAAACGGACATTCTGGCTTGTTATACAGCTTGAGGCTCACGCACGATCCTCAGCACACCAGAGCAATAAGGGTGCGCCCGAGAGTGGGAGAGGAGGTACGCTCTGAGCCCACTGCCAACGCACCAACGCACCAACGCACCAACGCACCCAACTATACCTCGATTCCGTTTTTCTTCAGCCGATAAGCAAAAGCGGGCCGTGTCATACCGGCCAGTCGGGCCGCTTTCGAGACTTTGCCGCCGCCCCGCTCCAAGGCTTTGAGCAAGAGCGTCTTTTCGAGATCTTCCAAACCGAGCTCATTATCGAGCATATAGCTAGCAATATCTTTGGTGCTTTTCACGAAGGTCTTCTGATCACTGCTAGTGAGCAAGCCGTCTTCATCTAAGGTATGACTTGTCTCAACCACCGATCCTATCGACGGCCCCAAAATCAAATCCATACTGATGTAACCGCCCGATTCGGCCAGAATCAAAGCACGCTCAATGACATTCTCTAATTCTCGAATATTTCCGGGCCAGTGGTAGGCTTTGAGCATTTCGAGCCCTTTGTCTGATACACCACGTACCTTTTTACCGTAAAGCGCCTGATACTTGTTTAGGAAGAACTCAACGAATAACGGAATATCCTCTTTGCGCTCGCGCAGAGAGGGAATGCGAACAGGAAAAGCACTCAGACGGTAGTACAGGTCCGAACGAAAGCGCCCTGCGGCCACCGCATCACTTAGATCTTCGTTCGTTGCCGCAACCAGACGAATATCAATCTTGCGAACGGTGTTATCACCTACCCGCTCAAACTCTTGCTCTTGCAGCACGCGCAACAAACTCGCTTGCGCTCGAGGCGTCAGTTCCACCACCTCGTCTAGGAATAAAGTGCCCGTATCAGCGCGCTCAAATCGCCCTGGGCGAGACGCATTTGCTCCGGTAAATGCGCCCTTAACGACACCGAACAATTCAGCTTCGATCAGATCCGGCGGAATTGCAGCACAGTTCACGGCAATAAAGGGCTTATCTGCGCGATCTGAAGAACGATGCAATGCGCGGGCCATTACCTCTTTCCCCACACCTGTTTCGCCTAAAAGCAAGACTGACACCTTGCTGTCAGAGGCTCGGGTTACCATCTTTAGCGCATTTTTGAAGGGCTTTGATTCGCCTACCACATCGGCTAACGTGTCGCGCTCCATCAAGGAGTCTTTCAGTGCGTTGACGTGCGTTTGCAGCTCAAGTAGTTCATCTAAGAGCGGGTCTTTCTCATAGTAGGACTTAATTTCCTCGTAGTTGTCCCATACTCTCGCCTCTTTGCCCACACCAATGCAGTGCTCTTGAGCACAGGCTCGGCAAGCGACTTCTTGGAAAATAATTTCCTTTTGCAGAAGCGTCGATGCGTAACCACTGGCGTAGCCCGCTAAATTCCAGCAGCCAGGTTCGTCTAGGGTGCCGAGTTCTACTTGGCTGATTTCAACTTCGTACGAGTGATTCCAACACACCTCACAGTAAAAGGGCGTCCCGTCCTCACCGAGTTCTAACTTACGAACTTCGGGCAGAACCATACCCCGCAGCGCATGTAGCTCAGGCCCAATCATAAAACGTTCGAGCAAGGTAGAATTGGGTTTCGAGGTTCGCGCCAGTTCACCGTCAAGCATGCCAAGCTGGTAACCAAGACGAAGAAAAAACGCTTTGGTGCGCTCCAGCCCTAGGGTTTCGAGTACCTCTCTTCGAAATTTACCCAAAGCCGTTTGAGAGAAGAGCATGACGCGCTGCTCGTTTAACCAAACTTTTCCCTCAGCCCCCGAGAAGGTGATGTGGGGGATTACCTCATCTACATTTAACTCTGTAGAACCCGTCGACATCGCATGACCTATTTTTTTATTGTCGTTGTGGACTGCAGTATTCACGCGTCCTCCCCGGATTCTATAACAGGCTTGCAAAGTTATCTATTGAGGTTTTCTCGCGCTGCCAGTTCGGCTGCTCGTGCGGCCGCTGCTGGTTTTCCCGCGATACCCCACCGCTCGGGTGACACCATATTGCAAACCCCGCGAATCAGAGATCGATCGGCCTCGAAACACTCAACCAATACGTCGGTGATTCGCTCCAATACAGCGTGCTGCTGAGAGAGTGGGCGCCCTTCCATGAGAAAGGCTTCAAAAAAAGGCGCCAGAACCCCCGAGTCAGAGGTCACTTTACCACCCACCGCTATAAATTCCGCGGGATAGTCGTGCATAAAGATTCTTACGCGCTCAATCGGACTCTCGAGCACCTCAGCATAAACTTGGCTGGCTCTCTCCAAAAAATGATGTACCTGTTCTCTAGAATAAGCACTGGTATGCAAATGGACTTGCATTATGGGCATTGTTTTCTCCTAAGGCAGACCGTGTCGCCTACCTGAATCCATAAATAAGGTACTTCCGGCCATTGCGCGGGCTCGGGGGTCAAGCAGGGTTGAGACACCCCAGGCAATGCTCTCAACGGGAGTCAGCTCTTTAAGCGTCGACTCTGAGGCCATTTGCTCAAGCACCTGATCAACTGAAAGCCCATCTCGGTCGGCTCGAGCCTGAGCAACTGCACGCAATCGCGGCGTTTCCGCGGGCCCCGGCGCCAACATATGAGCAGTAATGCCCCGCTCGCCATAAAGCCACGAGTATTGGCGCACTAAATTCACGAGGGCGGAATTCGCCACACCGGGGCCCGCTGCGTAGGCCGTAGGCTCAAAACCGTAATGGCCACCAATCGCGATGAGTCGTGAGTTCTCCACTAAATGTGTATCGACGGCGCGAACCAATCGAATGAATCCACCCACTTTGATATTGAAGGCCATATTCAAGGCCTCGGTAGGCGCATCTGCAATACCACCTGCCGGAGGCACGCCAGGTGCGTGGATAACCGCGCGCACGGGTCCGTCAAGACAAGCGTTGATTGCGTCGCTGGCTAAGTCTTCGGTGATGTCAGCTTGACATAAGACTAAGCGGCTCGTGCCTTCAGCCATTGCCTGCAGATTTTCTAAGTTTCGCGCCACCGCAATGATACGGTAGCCACGTTCCAGTAAATCCGAGCAGAAAGCACGCCCCATCTCGCCACTAGCGCCTACAATCACGATGGTCTCAAGGAGCGCGCTCACTGTTAGGCTCCTACGACCTTCGCTTCACGCTCTTTTAACATAGTGAGCGCGGTGTCTTCGATCATATCTTCTTGACCGCCGATCATCTTCTTACGACCCAGTTCCATCAGAATGTCACGCGGCGGAATACCGTATTTCTCGCCCAAGCGATTCGCGTGGAGCAAGAAGGTAGAGTAGACGCCTGCAAAACCCAGAGTGAGTGAAGATCGATCGACACGTACGATGTGGTCCATCATCGGGAAGATGATGTCTTCCGCCATGTCCATCAAGGCAAAAAGATCACAGCCTGTCTTGATGCCGACACGCTCACATACAGCGACGAAACCTTCAAGTGGTGTGTTACCCGCACCCGCACCTAAACCTGCAACAGAGGCGTCGATGCGCGTAGCGCCAGCTCGAACAGCCTCGATTGAGTTGGCCGTCCCCATACCTAGGTTATTGTGGCCGTGGAAGCCAATTTCGGTCTCGGGTTTTAATTCATTGCGAAGCGCGGTCACAATTTCAACCACGTTTTCTGGAATCATATAGCCCGCGGAATCCGTCACATAAACGGTCTGAGCGCCATAAGACTCCATCTTTTTGGCTTCTTCAACCAAGCCCGCTGTGGTATTTAAGTGGGCCATCATCAAAAAGCCCGCTGTATCCATACCCAACTCTCGAGCACAGGCGATGTGCTGTGGCGAAGTATCGGCTTCCGTGCAATGTGTAGCGACATGTACCGCTCGCACGCCGTGCTCGTACGCAGAACGCAGTTCGTTCATGGTACCCAAGCCCGGTATCAACAAGACCGACATTTTCGCGCGCGTCAACACGGGGGCTACCGCATCCCAGTACTCCTCGTTTGCGTGGGGAGCGAAACCATGCTGCAGTGAATTCCCTCCTAAACCCGCGCCATGCGATACCTGAATAATCGGCACACCAGCTTTATCAAGCGCGGCTGCCACTGTGCGCATTTGCTCGGTGGAAATCTGTTCTTTCTTCGCGTGCATACCATCACGCAAGCACATGTCGTGGACGATAACGTCACGCACTACTTCATTAGTCATTAGGCGGCCCCCTCTAACACAAACTCACCTTTCAAAATTTTCTCTGCATACATTTCGGCTGTCCGACAGGCCGCGGCTGTCATGATGTCTAAGTTACCGGCATAAGTTGGTAAATAATCACCGAGGCCAGCGACCTCCATAAACACACCCACTTTATTGCCTTCGAAAACGGGGCCGTTGACCAGCTTGTACCCAGGCACATAGCGCTGTACTTGCTCGATCATGTCCATGAGAGATTGAGTGATCGCTTCTTGATCGGGTTCGTCATCCGTCAAACAGTAGATAGTATTGCGCATAATCATTGGAGGATCCGCGGGGTTGATGATACAAAGTGCCTTGCCTCTTCGTGCTTTACCCACTTTGCAAACCGCGCTCGAAGTCGTATGAGTGAATTCATCCAAATTCGCGCGAGTACCGGGGCCGATCGACTTCGAAGCGAGACTGGCAATGATCTCGGCGTATTCAACAGATTGAACACGGCTAACACCGTGCACGATCGGGATCGTTGCCTGGCCGGCACAGGAAATCATATTCACGTTCATGGTGTTTTCAAGCTCATCCAAATTCACTGGTGGCACGCACAAAGGCCCAATTGCAGCCGGCGTCAGATCAACCATGAATACGCCAAGCTCGTTCAACTTACGCGAGTTTTCGGCATGTACATAAGCCGAGGTTGCGTCAAAAGCGATTTGAATTCCATCGGCTTTAACGTGGGGCAGCAGGCCGTCAACGCCTTCCGCCGTGGTCTTCAGACCCATATCGCGCGCTCGAGCAAGCCCCTCAGATTCTGGGTCAATACCCACCATCCAAACGGGCTCTAGGAACTCGCTACGCTGAATCTTGTAGATCAAATCGGTACCGATATTGCCCGATCCAATCAGGGCACATTTCACTTTATTTGCCACAAAAAGGCTCCTCTTACTTCGTATTCGGCTGACTCACAGACCTTACAGTTTGATACACACATTGCGGAGTTCGGTGTAGAACTCCAAAGAATGAACACCACCTTCGCGCCCGATACCGGATCGCTTCGAGCCACCAAAGGGCGTTCGCAAATCTCGTAAAAACCACGAATTTACCCAAGTAATACCCACTTCAACCGCGCCGGCGACGCGATGCGCTCGCCCGATGTCATTCGTCCAGATCGTGGTTGATAGCCCGTAGTCGGTTGCGTTAGCCAGTTCGATCACCTCTTCTTCGGTGTCAAAGGGGCGTATGTGACAGCAGGGCCCAAAGATCTCATCTTGCACCACCGATGCCGTCTCAGGCAGATCAATCCAGATAGTCGGTTGAACCCACGCTCCGTCGGCAAGCTCTGCTGGCATATCTGGTACGCCACCACCGGTCACGATCGTGGCGCCCTCATCGGCCGCTTTTTGATAGTAAGACAGCACCTTCGACTGATGCTCTTTGCTGATCAGTGGGCCATACGTCGTACTATCGAGAGCCGGATTGCCGGGCACAAAGGCCTCTGCTTTGTCTTTAAGCGCAGCCACAAAACGATCAAAAATGGGGCGCTCCACATAGACTCGTTCCGTGCCCAAACACACTTGCCCCGTGTTCAAGAACGCGCTTCGGGAAATGCCTTCGATCGCTTTCTCAAAGTCACAATCCGCAAATACGATGCCGGCATTTTTTCCACCGAGTTCGAAAGACACATCGCGAATACCCTTCGCAGCTGCGGCCATAATCGCGGCACCGGTTTGGGTTTCGCCGGTAAAAGTAATCGCGTCCACGTCTTTATGTGATGTCAAAAACTCACCGGTCGAGTTCGGCCCCAACCCGTGTACTACGTTGTACACGCCATCGGGAATACCGACGTCTCGCATCACCTCAGCCAACAGCGTCGCCGTTGCCGGAGTTTCCTCAGAGGGCTTTACGACCACTGCGTTACCGCAAGCCAACGCGGGCCCAACCTTCCAGGTCATTAATAAAAATGGCGCATTCCAGGGGCAAACTACCGCAATTACGCCCTTGGGAATTCGAATTGCGCTGTTGATGGCGCCGCGTCCATCGGGTGTCGCCATCTCAAAGGTTTCTGTCGGCACGTTCTTAATGACGTCCGCAAAAATCTTAAAGTTAGCTGCACCTCTGGGAATAAACACATGCTCCATGACGTGCTTTGTCTGCCCCGTATCTTGCATTTCAGCGGCCACAAACTCATCGAAACGGCGCGTAATTTCATCAGCAACGGCATACAGCTTAGCAACGCGCTGCTCTACGGTCATTCGCCCCCAAGGGCCCTTCATAGCGGCTTTCGCTGCCTTAACGGCGGCATCAACATCCGCTTGGGATGCCTCGCATATATCGGCGATATGAGCATTATTCAGGGGACTGTATTTTGGAAAACGCGCGTCGCTTTCAACAAATTCCCCGTTAATAAAGTGGCGATATAGGACTGTCATAAGAACTCCAATAAAAAGATGGGTGCCGAGCCAACCTCGGCACCCAGAGCAGACCTAGCGGCCTTTTACACGCATGTTCTGTACAGTGAAGAGCGACTCAGGGTTGAGTTCTTTATCCACCTGGCCTTTAAACTGAGCCGTGGTGCACTTCATTTGCTGAACGTTGATCATGCTTACTGCATCGTCAATAGATACCCCTGAACCTTTGTTCACAGGTAAGTGACGCTCGGGGTTAGCCTGACCGATGATGAAGGTCTTCCACAATTTACCCGCCGCATCGTAAATATTAGTACGCGGAATCGTGAAGGTTTGAGCATCAATATAGTGAACGCGTTTGCTGATTGGGTGGCCTTCCATTATGGGCGAAGACTCAAGTACATAGGCCTTGCGCAGCTGCCAGTTCACCTGCGGGTAGCAGCCACCTTTATCACCCATGGCGACAACTTGGTAGCCGTCGTCGTCTTGGTGCGTTTCGGGATCAAGCTGCACTTCATCGTGATTGAAGAACGGCAACATAACATCTTGGGTACCCAAGTAAGTCCAGTTCATGTCTGAAACCCGGCCGTTGTAGCCTTCAAAGTCTTCGATCATGAGCTGCGAGCCTAGGAACGCGTCGGTAACCTGCTCTGTTGCCAGACGACGAACACGACGCTGGAACCCCAGGTACAGGTAGCTGTTATCCGCTTTGCGATCATCGATCGAGCGCTGGATCAAAAGCTGCGTGTTTTTTACGTCAAACGGTTCAAGCACCTGAACATAGATAGCACGATACTTATCATCACCCGGAATCAACTCGGGTTTTGGATCCTGATTGACACGACCTTTAAAGTTCAAGAAGTGGAAGTTGAACTTGAGCGTACGCTCAATGTTGCCCGAATCCATGTCTCGGTACTTCCAATAGAACGGATAAATCGCGGCGTTGTCACCCCAGTTGTAGCCGTATTTGTAGTTCCAGGCGAGTTTTTCCCCCGCGCGAGGATCGTCTTTGCTCGGCTCCTCTACGAACGGGCGTCCTGCGACCCAACCATTAATCTGCCCTACTTCGTCACCCAAGCTGACTTTACCCAGGCCGTCTGCAGTCGCCTTGACGTAGTTGGGATGCAAATCAAACGAGGTCGTCGCCGTCACCGGCATTTGTGTCCAGCCCTTACTGATGTGATCAAACATCACGGGGTCAAGAATGCTTTCGAACTGCGCTACGTTGCCTTGGTTAATGACCATACCTTCTGACAGACCATTAAAGCTCGGTACGCCATTTTTATACGGATAGAACGAACGCTGAACATCTTCTTGAGTCGGTGCAGCTAATGCTGAACCGGCTACCAATGCGGCGACGGCGCTCGATAGAATCGTTGTCAATTTCATAATAAATTCCTCATTTTTATGAAGCGCAAACGCTTTGCCCAGCCGTTTGCGCGTCTTTTGTTTAGAAGCGGTAACGAATAGTCAACTGAACTTCGTCTTCTTTCTCAGCCATACCCAGCGGGCCTGAACGGAAGCGACCCAGAGGCTCAAAACCAGTCAAACCGGCTGAACCCGAAATCAGGCCTGCAGCACCGTGCTCGGGCAATCCAGGAATCGAGGTCGTAAACGGACCAAACGGGTTACACAAACGGCAGTCATCGAATTTTTCGTCGCCACCACCTGTCTTGATATTGGCACCGAAAATCAACTGCCAGTTGTCGTTGATCAACCAATCGATCTTGGGCGCAATAACGGTAGCTCCGGCTTTAAAGTCGTGCGCCATGATCAGCTCGGGGCTCAATCGGTCGCTCAACCACCAGCCTTTGATCAAGAAGGTCGCAATGAAGTTTTGCTCCCAATCAGGCATACCCACCGTACCCAAAGTCGCTTTTTGCGTTACGTGATCTTGGATTTGCTGACCAAACAACTGACCCGATAGCAAGAAGGCACGAGTTGGGTTGATAGATCGGATAAATACGTTTTTGTCCAGACCAATCACAAAACGGAACACGTCGTTTTCTGAGTAGAGCTCCGGCTCAAGCGTGTTGGCGAACTCCTCACCCTGCGAATAAGCCGCTTCCACACGAATAACGGTGTCGAGTTCCTGTGAGTAATAGTCGAGCGAGCCGCCTACCATGTTCACTCTGGGGAAGTAGACATCAAAGGCAATCAAGTGATCCCATGTCTGAGCTTCGCCACCGGTGAAGGGATTCACGACCGGCACACCACCAGCGCGCAGTGAGGGAAGCTGTGAGCGATAAGTCATCGCGTTAACAGACCAGCCCAAATCACCGTAAACACCTTCGACTTTCAAGCCCAACTGTGTGTTATCGAGGCTCCACTCAGGCATATGGATCTTGCGAATACCGATGGTTTCAGGGCCAAAGTTGGTTGCCAATAAACCCTTGGAAGGGTCCGCTGGATCGAAAGGCGCAAAGTTGGCAACGGTTCCACCGTTATCCCACAAATTTTTCATGCCGCGAAGGAAACAGCCGGCATCCAAGATCACGTAGGGTGAGCCACACTGGCCAAGGTTATTAGGGCGAAACTCATCGAAGTTCCAGACGATCTGCGCGTTGAGGTCATCAAACGCACCCGTTGGGCCAAAACGGAAATCCGTTTTCAGCATCCACATGGGAATACGGATATCTTCGAGCTCGTCGTAAATGTTGTGACGCGAGAAATCGACTGGGTTGATGATATCGAGCACGCGGAACAGGTCGGTTCGACCCCAAATCACCTGCTGACGCCCCAGACGGAAGTTAATTTCATCGTCGCCCTCTAGCAGCAGGGTGGCGTCTACATAAAGCTCGCGCAGCCAATCAGCACGATCGCTGTAAAGCTCTGGCATAGCCAGCTCATTACCGTCGAAATCGAAGTAATCGTTCAAACAACCGCGGCTGTCAGTGTCACAAGGTCGCACAGGTACGCCAAAGGCGACACCGGCACCATGCGGATGCAGATGCTCACCCAATGTGATCATGCCTTCGTTGGGATTGTTCGGGTAGCTATCAACAAAGGTGTTGTTCAACAGCAAACCGGAAACGGCACCGGCAGGCGCCCCCACGATTTCTTCAACACGAGGACCCAAAATGTTGATTACCGCAAAATTACCCACCGCAAGACCGCCCGCAGGGCCAATTCCGGGGCTGTTTGCCTCGATGGTTGTCGGTGCACCTAAATTGGCAAGACCGAGTGAGTTAACAAAGGCTTTGCCGCCGGCTTTGTCACCATAGGTGTCTTCGTTTAGCTTGTAGACGCCGTCGTAGGTTACACGAACCGTGCCGCCCACGCTGACATTAGAGAATGGGCCCACATCGCCAACAAACTTGAGCCCTTCAAGCTGAGCACCAGTTCGAAACTTGGTTAACCCGATCTCTTTCCGCGTATGCGTCACTTGCTCAACAAAACCCGCCCATTCGGTATCATCGGCGATCGTCGGCAAGGAGTTAGCCCCGAAACTCGTCGCTACGACAGTAGCGGCAAGCGCGAGGAATTTAGATTTTGAGCGCATATATTTGCTCCTCTTTCCCTGGTTTTTATTGCTTATTTACCCGACCGCTATGAACTCGCCACATTGGCCGGAATTTCAACTTCACCCCCTCTGGTGAATAATGCCGTCCTCGTCTACTTCGACTTGGTCAACAAACTTGGGTTTGAACACCAACACCCATGCAGGTATCAGCAGCAAAGCTGCAATGGCGTTCAAAATAACCATGACCGACAGCAGCAAAGCTGCGTCCGCCTGGAAACGTAAATCCGACATAAAAATCCACATGACAATCCCCGCAATGAGCGTCATCGCGGTAAAGGTAATAGCAAGCCCGGTGGTGGCCAGCGCGCTACGCACGGCCTCGGTGAGGGATGCCATCTTCAAGCGTTGCTCTCGAATTCGATCCATCATATAGATCGAGTAATCGATCCCGACTCCAACCCCCACGGCGATAATCGGCACCGTGTTGATATTGATACCCACCTCGGTGATCCCCATGTAGGCGTAGGTCAGCGTGGTCGCAAACAACATTGCCAAGAACATCAATAAACCCGCGTGAAGCGATCCGTAGAAGACCATGACCGACAAGAAGATGAACAAGAACACCAGCGGTAGAACTGTTTTGTTGGTTTCGAAAGCGGCTTCGTTCATGGCAGCGGTTACACCGATGGTGCCGCCCGCTAGACGAATACTCAGACCTTCAACTTTGCCCTCGTTCTCTGCAATCCACTGCTTCGCGGTATGAATCGCGCGGCGAATGGTTTCACCCTGATGGTCTTTGTAATAAAAGACCAGATTCGCGACACGCTCTTCGGAATCAACGAACTCCAGAGTCGCCCCGGGGATGGGGCTCGAGGCCATGTAAGCGAACAGTAATCCACCGACATACAGATTGTCTTTGGGGATCTGCTGCCACTTGGGATCATTGTTGTGCAGCAGACGATTCACCATCTTCACAAGATCAGGTAAACCTTTTGCACCGCCCACTTCAGGATCGAGCAACATGTGCTTTTCGAGATCAGCCAGCGCTGCCAACACATCAGGGCGCTTCATGCCCTCTTTCTCTTCGGTCTCAGCGACAATGTACAGCTCTTCCGATCCCGGGAAGGTATCGTTAACCTTCTTAGACGACACGTTGTAATCGTGATCGCGATAAAGAATCGGCGACCCAGGCTCTGACTCCCCGATCATCACGTGCGACGAAAAGACACCGCCGACACACAGAGCGATTGCCAAGGTTACGATTACTGCGCGCGGTGAACTGCTCACGATTGATGCAGACGCACCACCCACCGCACGCAAAGCACTCTGATGCAACTGGGTTCGCTTGGGCTTCGGCAGAATCGACAGCAAAAGCGGCACGCTGATCAGAACGGTAATAATGATACACATGGCCCACAAAGAGGCGTAGTGCGCGAGCTTTGTGTTGAGCGGAATCGAGCCAACGGCAATAAGCAGAAGACCGATCGCATCCGAAACGACCCCCAAGGTGCCCGGGCGAAACAAGCTTTCAAAGGTGGCTCGTGCGGCCTCTGAGGCTACGTCGCGCTCACTCAGTTCGGCGTAATAGCGCTCAACGATTTGAATGCCGTGCGACATGGCTCGAGCTGATATCAAAAAGGGAATCACCAAACCCAAGGGATCCAAGTTATACCCGAACAGAGAGATGATACCTAAACCCCAAATAGTCGAGACAAGCACCCCGGCCAAGGGTACAAGCACCCCATAAGCCGAGCGGAAATGCCACACCAGCAGAGACACCATAATCAGTGCCGTAAAGGCCAAAATTTGATAAATCTGATCTTTGTAATGATAGGCCCAGCCAACCAGAACCGGCTGCCCAGTCGCATAAATTTGAAAACCCTGCCCTTCGTAACTGGCGCGCAGTTCTTGCAACTGATTAAAGGTATCTTCGTAGTCAAGCTGGCCTTCGTTCAGCTGGGCTTTGATTAGCGCCATTTTCATATCGGGCGATACAAGCGGACCATAAACCTGAGGGTTTGCAACCACCTCTTTCTTCAAACCCGCTAGCTGCTCTTCGGAAAGCAAGGGGTCGAGCGGCTCGTAATAGGGCTCTGAGACAATATTGCCCATTTCTGTGAGCCACACTTTACGCACCGTCCGATGAGTCAAACTGCTCACAAGGTCGTGGTTCACTCCTGGCAGGGAGTCAACCGCCAGCGTAAGCTCATGGATTAACTTCAGGGCTTCATTACTGAATACCGTACCCTCTTCGGCTTCGATCCCGACCACAATAACGTTGGCACCACCAAAGCTGTCTTTGATTTCGTTGTGGAGCTGAATATAGGGGTGCGATTGCGGCAACAGATCAGCGAAATCGGAATACATTTTGAGGGCAGGGATTTGTGCCGCAAAAAACAAAGTCGCCACCAGCACCGCTGATAAAAGCGTGCGCGGATGACGAAAGACCGCCAACTCGATGGAGTGGAAAAAATGCGTTACCTTGGACATGCTTATTCACCCCCCTCGGCGATTTGTTTTTTATCTTCTGACGAGGCAAGCGGCAGGGTCATAGTTAAACCCCAACCACCCACTAAAAGCGCCTCACCCGACTCAAGAGCCAGACCGGCTTTGTAGTGAATAGGAATAGGGGGCGCCGGCTGAGACCGCCAAGTTTGGTCCTCAAGCTTAAGCAGGCTACCTTGGTCACCAAAGGCAAAGAGGCCCTGATCACTATCAATAAAACCATACACCGCGGCGTGTCCCTCGGACTCTTGCTGCACCCAAGTCGCGCCACCGTCTTCGGTCGCAAAAATGATTCCGAGAACCCCGCCAACCCAGCCGCGCTCACGATCTGAAAAATGCAAAGACAAGGGGTAGAACTCGTCCGCGACGGGCTCGATTACAGACCACTGCTCACCGCCATCGGTCGTTTGAAACACCATCCCAAACTCGCCTACGGCGTAACCAAATTCATCGTCAACAAACTGAAGATTAGTGATCGTTGCATCTTCACCAATACTCAAGTCCTCCCAGGTTTCGCCCTGATCTTGCGTCCGGTAAAAACTTGAAAAAGAGCCCGCAGCCCAAACTTCGTTGTCAGCTCGACAATCAACCGACTCAAGCTGCTCAAAGGTGTCGATAGGTGTTACTCGCCACTCGTTATCCGCGAACCACCAGACCTCGTTGTAAAAACTCAAACCAACGACTGAACCATCGGCACAGGCAGCGCTATCGATAAAAGTGGGGGCACGCTCAGCGTCGAGCGTTGTTCGAGTCCATGTGATGCCTTCCGGCGACAGTTGACCTTGAACGACAACGCCATCATCGGCAAAAGCAAGAACATTTCCGCTGGGGGTTCTCTCAAGCGCCAAGAACTGATCTGTTCGTCGAATTGGCTGATCTAGAGTGGCGTCAATTCCCGCCATGTTTAAATTAGCTTCACATCCGACGAGAGCAGAAGCCAATGCGCTGACTAAAAGCGTGTGTTTGAAAAGCGTTTTGGGCGCACGGCTGCGCAGGCTCTTCATGCAAGAGCGTTTCAAGTGTCTAACCACAATTCCCCCCCCTGGGTTATTTTTGTTAGGACGTTTTATTGATTATTCGCACTGAATGCGGTTTTGGAATAGAAAGCAATAATGATGCCATCAACAACAAAATCTATTTAAGTAATTGTTTTAGATAAGATTTAAGTTGATCCAACACAAACTAAGCAGATGCGAGGCAGGCCCCTTAAGCCCTTTTCTTAACCATATGGTGAAATTTTAAAGAATCATCTAAACCATATTGGCCTTACCAGTCCAACCAGGGGCAAATAGCGCTTCCCATACATCGAACTACTGAAAATGAATTCGGAGGAAACCCGCAGAAAAACAGCGACTAGAGTCCGCAGCACCCCCAATAGATCAAAGTAAAAAATATTTGAGCAAATGCGAAAAATGGCTAAAAACGATCTTGCCTACTTCTTATTTTTCACCAAATGATTACCTTTCGGAAATTTCAAACCGCGAACGAAAAAAACAGCGGAACAAATATAACCAATTGATTTTAAATAACTATTTTTAAATTCGAGCTAAAATCAATGGTTTGGCACACCGCTTGCAATCCTATACACGAGCAAGGCCCCGCGCTTCTCAAGAGGAGCGAAATATAAAAGTAAAAATGTAAAGAGCACGAACTTATGAGCACGAGCAAAGGATTCGAAGTTATCCAGGGAGCCAAGGCCGCAGACGGCCGCAGCGTCGCAGATACCTTACCGCGCTTCGTTCGTGTCCGAGAAATCACAGAGAACAACCTAGTCGAATTCGATTTCGCGATCGGTGAACCCGACCTGTTCGTTGAACTGATCTTACCCAAACCCGCTTTCGACGAATTTTGCGTCAAACAAAACGTGCAAATGATGACCGAAGAGCAATGCCAAATGGTCGATCAAGAAATGGAAAAGTGGCGCATAGGTGAAGAAGCCTTCGCTAAGCGCAATCAAACCGAATCATAAATCTACTTATAAAGAGACGAGGGATAGCCCCATGACTATCGAAATTAAAACAGCCAAAATGGATACGGTACGCAACACCTTCGGGCACATTGCGCGTCGTTTCGGCGACAAGCCGGCAACACGTTACCAAGAAGCCACCTACGACATCGCAGCACAAACCAACTTCCACTACAAGCCTCTGTGGGATCAAGAGCGTGAGCTGAATGATCCAAAAAGAACAGCGATTACCATGGAAGATTGGTACGCATTGAAGGATCCCCGACAATTCTACTACGGCACTTACGTACAGAACCGGGCTCGCATGCAAGAGAACGCAGACAACAATTTTAACTTTTTTGATAAGCGTAATCTCGCGTCGAAGCTTCCCCAAGGAATCAAAGAAAATCTGATCAAGTATTTAATTCCGCTGCGTCACGCCGAGCACACGGCGAATCTGAACAACATGTACTGCACCGCCTACGCCAACTACTGCACAGCGGTCGCACAGGCCACCCTATTTGAAGCGATGGATCGCTTTGGCAACGCGCAGTACTACTCGCGTATTGGACTGTCATTAGATGGCAACACAGGCGACTCTTTGGTCGAGGCCAAAGCCGAATGGATGAACAATCCAATTTGGCAGGGTTTGCGAGCTTACTGTGAGCGCACACTGACGATTGATGACTGGTTTGAAACTTTTATCGCCCAGAATATCGTTCTAGATACCCTGCTCGACAATCTCTACTTCGAGCAGTACGACGCTTGGCTGACAGAGCACGATGCCGGCGACATTCTGATGCTGACCGAATTTATGCGGGAACGATCGAAAGAGTCGCAGCGCTGG